>JAQUZA010000054.1 GCA_028691595.1 Candidatus Rifleibacteriota bacterium | reverse complement strand
ATAAACGGCCATCGCAGTAGTTTAAGACACTTCGGGCATTCGTAAGTGTCACTGTTAACGAGATATGAGCATCGCGGACACCTGCTGATTGCTTCAGCACATGGCAGACCGGCGAAAATGAAAGCCAACAATGTAATCAGAAAACGTTTCATTCACTCTTGAGCTGAACCTGAGGATTCTGCTGGGCCTCGACCTTGATGCGTGAGAGCATTTTTGCGGCATAGATGCCCTGTTGACTCTTCGGGCCAGCTGACCTGGCAACCCTGGCAAAAACCTGAGCCGCTTCGCGATAGGCGCGTCGCCGGTAATAAACCATACCCAGATTCAGCTTGAGAGTTACATCTTCTGGGCTGATGCTGGTTGCCATAACGTAGGCTTTGGTTGCATCGATCAGTTTGCCGGTTTTATAGTAAAGATTGCCCAGAGCAGAGTAGACATAAGCGGCTCTGGGATTAATTTTTACAGCTTCTTTTAAATATTTTTCAGCTTCACGTATGGCACCCTGGCGCATCTGCTTCATGCCTTCATTAAAAGCTTTCTGAAACATTTCCTGTTGTTTTCGGGCGTTAGCGATAGCTTTTTCGGTTTTTTTGAATTCTTCAGGCGGCAAAATCGTTTCAAGGGCCGAAAGAGCATCTCTGCTTATTACCGGGTCCTTGTCTTTCAGAGCCTGAATAAGAACAGTTCTGGCGCTGACGGCTTTCAATGTTCCAAGGGCTCTGATAGCCACACGTCTTTCATCCCAACCCGATTCAGGTTGCGCCAGTTTGATAAACTCAGGAACTATTTCGGGGTTGCCAAGCTCGGCGAGTGCCTCGATATAAGCAAGTCGTGATTCAACATCTTTTTCCCGGTCGAAGCGTTTTTTGAGCTCTTCGTAACAGCGGGGGTGAGTGGTGCGGGCCAGTGCTCTTATTATATGGTTTTTCAGGTCGAGAGTGTCTTCGTCGAGAAGTTTGATTAAATCGATGAAAGCCCGGTTGACCCGCATTTCGCCAAGAATTCTTATTGCCTGATACTTCAGTGACCATGATTCACGCTGCAGGGTCGAGATCAGCCCGGGAACAGCCCTGTCATCACCAATTTTGCCGAGTGAATTTATGGCGGCCATTGCCAGATCTTCATCTTCATCTTCAAGGGCTTCTGTAAGGGCGGTTACCACAGAATTATCACCAAGGGCCCCAAGTGTTTCGGCGGCGGCAATGCGTGCTGGCCAGTATTCGTCTTTTAGAAGTGGCTGAATCGCACTGCAGTCGTCAGGGTTGCCTATCTGCCCAAGGCAGAGAATAGCCTGCCTTCTAATTTCTTCAGATTTGCTCTGCAGAAGTTGAATGACCTGTGGCCGGGCTGCTTCTCTGAAACCAAGCAGGGTTCGGCGAATCCAGTAACTGACATGTTCGTCGAATTTGCCAAGGTTGCGGCATAACCTTGGTAAGACCAATTCCTGGTTCATGCGCTGAAATGTACTGCTGACACTTTCGAGCAGACTGCGCTTTTCGCTTTTAAACAAAGAAAAAAGGTCGTCGATGATTTCGGCGCCATAGTTTGCCAGAGCCTTCTGGGCAGCATCGCGAATTGATTCAGAAGCATCTTCAAGGGCTTTAAACAGCAATGGTAATGATATGCTCGATTTAATTTTGCCGAGTGAACGCAGAACCCAGTATCGCGTTTCTGAGTCAGATGCATCAGTCGCCAGGGCTGATAATTCCATCAGGGCATTTTCGCCATAGTTGCCGAGCACATCTGAAGTTGTCTTTCTTATGGTCCAGGAACGATCTTTGAACAGCCTCACCAGGTGAGTGTAAACCCCATTGGGTTTGATGTCGCCAATGGCGCGCAAAGACCAGTAACGAACGTCTTCTTCGGCCGAGTTCAAAGCCTGAAGAAGATTGGGAACTGCCTTGTTGCCAAATTTGATAATTGCCCGGCAGGCATGTTTGCGAACAACCCAGGCAGGGTCAAGAAACCTTTCGATTATATTGGGCAGAGCATCAATGTTCGGGTAAAAACTTATGGCCTCGAGGGCGGCCATACGAATTTCCGGGTCTGGATCAGAGAGAAATTTTTTAATTTCGGGGTAGGCACTCTTTTCGTGCATTTTGCCGAGGATCTTGATTGCCCAGTAGCGTCGTTCTTTATCCTGGCTTTCAAGGGCAGATACAAGTGGAAAAACTGCTTCACTGCCCATGTCGGTGAGCGCCTGCGCCGCAAGAGCCCGCCCCATCCAGTATTCGCTTGAGAGAGAGTCCATTAGGTAGGGTATTGAATGCGTGCCAAAATCTTTTAAAATATCGTAAATCAGATCTCTGATCATCTCTGAAGGCTGTGAAAGCGCTTCAAAAAGTTTGGCTGCTACATTAGGGTCGCCAATCTCTCTTAGAGCTCTTAAAGCAGCGATGCGCACGCCAATATCGCGATCCTGAAGCTTTTCGAGCAGAATTTTCGTGTGGGTTCGATCGCGCAGGTGACCAAGGCAGGCAGCAGCCCAGAATCTTACATTTGCATCGTTGTCTTCGACGGCAGACTTGAGAGCTTCACTGACTCCTTTGCCCATTCTCGAGACTGCCATGGCTGATCTTGACCGAATTTTCCAGGATTTATCAGCAAATTGTCTTATGAGAAGGGCCAGGCTGGCACCAGGGTGTTTTGCCAGGCTGCGGGCGGCCATATTGGCAACCTCGTCACGAGCATCGCGCATCAGGGTCATCAGGCCCTCGATTGATTCGCTTGTATTGCATATGCCGAGAGAGTGAGCAATGCGAAGACGGACATCGGCAGATTTATCTCTGACCAGTGGCAAAAGAATATCAGCCAGGTTGCCTGGGCTGATGAGCCCCAGTGCTTCAATTGCGGCGCAACGAACCTCGCGGGAACGATCGTGCAGAACCGAGGTGAGGGGTTCAACGGCAATTGGGGTTTTGAGCCGGCCAAGGGCCTTGACTGATTTGAGGCGTTTGGTGATCAAAGTGGATCTGAGATCTGTTACCAGATCTTCAACTTCTTTTTGAATCTGGGTATCAACCTTGAATGGTGTTTTAACGGTCATACTCAACCTCTCTGCTGAAAGAAAATTGCATCAGGCAGCCCCGCCCGGCAATTAAAATACCATTAATTGCCCTTGATTGCTCACTTCTTTTTATTTCCGACAAGAATGCGGTCTGGTCGACAAATTCATGATCCGGGCCGGGTTTGTTGATAAAAATGCAGGTCAGCCGGGCTTTGGGCAATGATTTCGCGCCGATGTTGACCAAAAAAGGTTTAGTCTATATCATGGCGCTGTTATGACCTTGCATAGGGGGGAAGTTATGAAGAGACTTTCTATCGCGTTTTTCTTTGTCGCTTTTGTTTTTATGGCCGCTTTTGTCGGCGCTGCTGACATTACAAATGGCCTTTCCGACGGCATCCTCGTCGCCGGTGAACCTCCTGTAGATGGTTACGCCATTGATTGTCACATCAGGGTTCTTGAGTTTGTTCTCGGTACCCGCATGACAATCGCACAGAAGCAAACTTTCATGAATGCCATGCTACAGGAATATGAAACCATGGGAAAAGAAGACCGCAATAATTTCCTGCAGGTGGTTGAGCTCGTCGATTCACTTTCTCAGCTCAGCCCTGAAGACCAGGAAATGATTCGCCAGGACCTCGAAAAGGATTTCGTCGACGGGGCGGTAGAACTGAACGATGATGCCGCCGCTCAGCATTTTATGAAGCTGAAAAATGAAAGCTTCGGGCTTCTGGTTGATCAGACTGATTATAATGTTAGCAACCAGTCTGTTGAAGCTCTGGCAGAATATCTTGCATTTATTGCTCAGCCAGAACAGCCACTATGGCCTGATAATCAGGCTCTGGATGCTATAAAAGTCAGGGTAAAAGCCGGCTTTGCTTCATTCTCAGACGAAGAACGCAACGCTCTGGACGATTTTCAGCTCAGCTGGTATCTGATCAGGGCAGCCTGGCAAGGTACCGCTGACGCATCTAAAAAAGATGCCTGGCGCAAATCTTTTGCCGCAGTCGGCCTGAAGTCGGGTGAAGCTCCTGAAGTGGCTAAAATCAGAGCCGCCCTTTCCACAGATGTCTACGCAGACCTTCTAGATACTGCCACCAGCATGGGCATTGCGCCCCTCGAATGGTCAGCCAGCACCAGCATCAGGGTCTGGTAAGGAGGACATAATGCCTTCAATACCCTTAAAAAAGAAATACCACGTAAGAGAACTTGTTGGCGCAACCAGCGTTGGGGAATACTATCTCATCGCTGACCCTGAAAATGATCGTGGTGTGGCTGTTGTCGAAGAACAGACAGTGCTTCAACAAATTATCGCCCGGGCTTTTCTTGATAAGGCTTTTCTTCCGGTTTCGCTGCTGATGAAGAATGTCGATGGCGCAGAAATTCTCAAGATTTCCAAGCCGGCATCGATTTTCAGCTCGGCTTTTACCGTTAGAAATTCAGACGGGAAGATTCTTTGTGTTCTTAAACACAGATGGTCTTTATTCAGGCCTGTTGTGGCCGTTGAAGATGAACATGGTCAATCCCTTGGCAATATCGAAGGGTGCTGGAAGTTTCGCCTGTTTCAATTCAGAGATAATAATGGCAACCCGGTTTCAACAATCAGGCATCTTTACGGCGGAGTTGCCAGAGAATTGCTGACGACAGCCGACGATTATGAGGTTGATATCCATGCTGATTCTTCGATGACGTTGATCAGCCTGGCAGCAACAATCTGTATCGACTTCATGTTTCATGAGAGCTGACCGGCTTTCTTGAACAAACCAAGTCTTTTTGCGCGAAACCTGGCCCACCTGTGGGCCAGGCGACCGCCCATGTTGGCAAACATTAAAGATGAGAGCAGATGAGCTTCGACAAATGGCGTAAGATACGCAAGTCGAATCATCTGCCAGTAGAGAGTGTGGATGTTGTCGCAGGCAAAATTTAGTTCGTCAGCATCCCCTGCCATTTTCCAGGTTTTACGCAGCTTTGCTGCGGCTTTGCTGCCGTCTCGCATCTTCAGGTTTACAGAGAATGGCCCTGATGGCACATAGGGCTTCTCATAGATTCTTGCCAACGAACTTAGAGCCGCGTTGGCAATGTTGTGGCGCACTGTTTCCGGGTTCTGAGAAAGCGGTTTTTCGACGGCAAAAGTCCGGATATTTTTTATCGCATCGCCAGCCTGATTACAGGCTGTCGGGCAGCCAGAGAAGAATGCCGGGATAATGCCGCACGGAGCAACGGATGCCGCGAAAAGTTCGGCTTCAGTAAGTAATCTGCCGTTAACAGTAACTGAAGAAAACCTTGAAGTCAGGGTGTGCGGCAAAAAACCTTCGGTTCCAGATGCGGCGTGCATGCCTGTCATTAATAAAAAATCGAAGCCGGTGGCATCACCAAGCCCCGTTACTGGACCAATTTCATAGCCCTGGTCAAGTTCAATGCCTTCATCGATGAGTTCTCTGAATAGATTGAACCCGCTACGATGAAAGTCTTTGACCCTGACGCGCCTGATGCCGCTGCTCAAAAGTTTACGGCCAATCAGATCGATATCGCGCGACATTTCAACGCAGGCTCTGACCCAGCCATCGTTGAACAGTTGCGCATCTTCGCGCTTAAGACAGCCCGTCGAACCCTCGATGTCAGCAATAATATATACCGCTGTCATGTGTCGATACTTGTTTTTTCGAATCTGACTTCATCTTCTATCTTGGTAAATCCCTGGCCGATTATCTGCCTGGCATCACCGACAATCACAAAGGCTTTTGGGTCGGTCTCGTAAATTATCCGGCGAAGAATTGGCAGTTCACCGCGTCTGACGGCAGTCAGCAATACTCCTACCGGTTTGCCTGAATACATACCGATACCGTCAAGACTGGTAACGCCACGATGCAATTCTTCTATAATCGCCCAGCCAATTACGTCAGACTGCTTTGAGATTATCATTACCGTGCGGAACACTGACATGCCCTCGAGAACGGCATCGATTACTTTGCTGGTAAAAAAGACGGTTATCAGGCCAAAAAGGGCAAGTTCAGTGCCAAACGCGAAGCCTGCAAGGGCGGTTACGATAATATTAGAGACAAGCGTAACATCACCAATCGGTATGTGGTATTTAAAATGCAGAATTTGACTGACGATGTCCATTCCACCACTGGTGCCACCAGCTTTAAAGGTTATGCCCACACCAATGCCTGACAGAATTCCGCCATAGAGGCCTGCAAGTATGGGGTTCGTTGTCATCGGCGCAACCGGGATGACATTCATCATCACTTCGATGGCAATTGAGTTGATGATAATAGAGAACAGGGTTTTCCAGGCAGAGCCTCTGCCAATTATTCTGGCCTGTAAAATTATCAGAACGACATTAAACGCGAGAATTGTGACCCCTACCGGAAACTTTGCCACAAAGAAAAGGATTGTTGCAATGCCGGAGATGCCGCCTGGAGCAATTTTGTTTGGAACTGTGAAGGCAACCATGCTGAACGCGAGCAGGATTGCGCCGAGAACAAGGTAGATAATGTCAAGAGGTCGAACTGATTCAGATTTTCTGGCCATGCAATCCCCGTTTTTCAGGTTTGGAATTGCGGGCATTCTAGCACAGAAGAAGACCCCGGACAATCAGAAGGAATTCAGGCTGACAAAGGCAGGATACTTGCTTTTACCTGCCGGTTAAGTTAGCATGAACGCTTGAAGCCTGAATGGGCAAAACCTGTTTTCAGTCTTCGTTATTGAATTGGCCGCGATAGAAAATGACGAATTTGCAGTGGCTGCAGTTAAGAGTAAAGTATGGGGTCTGGCGACCGGTATGAGATCTTCGAATCATCGGTGCATTGCATTGCGGGCACAGCATATTGGGCCTCCTGATATTTTCTGCTTATATTTTTACCTGTCCTTATAAGATTATCGGCATTTTTTTATGAAAAAATTAGATTTATTGTCGTCAGGTGGCAAGAGCCACCAGCCTGCATCCGGAAAAGCATCTTTCGGCATTTTGTGCTGTATTCCTGTTGGGCTGGCAATGATCTTTCTGGCATTCTGGCTTCACCGCTTTCCTTATAAGCAGGCTTACACAATGGCTGAGGCAAGAGCGGCGGCGATTCTTGAACTTGGGGCTGCGGCAGCGATAAAGCCGGTTCTGAATGTCAAAAATTCGCTGACTATTCTGGCAAAAATGCCGGTTATGCGCAATTTTAAGACTGGGGGTCTTCTTGTTCCAGCCCTTGAAACTAGATTTGCTGCTCTGAATCTGCTGGTTCAGTCTTTTGAGCTACCAGTTGCCTCTGTCTGGCGGCTATTTCAGGAGATGGAACGCAGTGCCGCTTACTGGAAAGAAGTCCCGGATGCAATGCTGCGGCGATTTTTTAAAGTCGTTTATTTTCAGCTCACCTCAAACGAAAATGATATCGAAGATTTTAATCTCGTCGCAAGATCAGTATCAGAAGAAGATAGTGCTGATATTCGCGCTTCGGCTCAACTGGTTCCACTAACCCTGCGGTTTTTTCTCAACCTGATTGACCAGGCTTTGTTGCCTTTAAGGCCTGTTGCTGCAACCTTCGATAAATTACCCGGTCTTCGTTCGGCCCGGCAATTTATGGCACATCCGGTCGAGGGGCTTATGGCGATAGTGCTCGATGATGGCGTTATCCGCACAATGGCGTTGAAAAGCCTCGATGGAGAAATCATCGCCGCAGTTGGCGACCCGGAACTGATAACTGGCGACTCAGAGAGTCGCGATTGCCGGGCTGTTATCAACGGGGTGCCTTTTTTTTGTGGCCCGGTATTTTATGATCAAAAACTCAAGAAGCCCATGTGGTGGGTTGCGGTGCCGGTGCGTGACCAGAACCGCATGCCGGTGGCCTGTCTGGCGGCGCTGGCAGATGTGAGTTATCTCAGTCAGCTTGCTGATACCATGGTTTCTGGCCCTGATCGTCTTATTTTTATGGAACGGGGCGGAGTAGCGATAGGCCATCATGAAGCAGGCCTTGTTGCTCAGCAGGTAAACCTTGGGATTTCTCTGCCGGCGGCATCGCAGGTCGGTGAAAAACCTTTGTTCAGCATTGTTCGCAGAAATTACAGGGCATTGATGCAGACGGCTGCTTCAATAAGGTCTTATGGGCACCGTCACCTGCCTGACTGGATTGTTGTAAGCCAGGTTGATCTGACGGCAGGCAGCGAATCGGAAAATTTCCTTATTCTCGTTTGCGTAATTCTTCTTGCTGCAACTGGTGTCTATGTTTTATCCTGTTGCGTTGTACGCATAATGAAATCATCTCGCGAGGAAATCTGAAATGACGGATCTGCGTCGGCTGTTTGTTACTCTGACTGTAACGTGCGGCATTTGTATGGTTCCAGGGCAGCTTCATGCCTCAAGAAAAGCGACTGATCTTATGTCGGCAGCTTTAAAAAGCCGTGCGGCCGGAAGACTCAGTGAAGCAATAAGTAGTTTTGAATATGCCTCAGAGCAGGCCGATAGTGCCGTTCAGAAAAATCTGGCGCGATTCATGCTCGGTGATTGTCAGCTTGAAGCTGGGCGATTCGCTGATGCTGCCAGCACTTTTTCTGCTTTGAGCGAAACTGTCAACACCCCGGAAGAAAAAGCCGAAGCCCTTTTTCGTCTGATGCAGGCCTACTCAGGCCTTGGAAACCGAAACCAGGCACGGTCTGTCTTCGCGCAGATCAGGCGCAATCATCCCCGAAGCCCATATTATGAGCTGGCCAAATCTTTTATGACCACCGAAGGTTATAAAGAGGTTTTTGTTGATGAAGCGCAGAAAAAGCCTGCGACTGAAAAAACTCTTGCCCCAGAAACTGCGATTAAAACAACCCCGAAAAACGTTGTTAAACCTGTTGCACCCCCAAAAAATGAGGACCCTGAAATCTCTGATTCTGACACTTTGCCAGATGAATACATGGAGGCTGAGCCCGAAAATACCGCGTCATTAAAGCCCTTTGCCGCGAAAGAGCCTTTGCCAAAGCAAAAAACTGAGACTGAACCTGAACGACCTTCCCGGGAAAAGTCACAGGTCTCGGCTCGAAAGATGCAGTCGCTTCAGACCGGGGGGGAGGCCGCGAGTGGAATGAAAAAAGCAGCCCCTGAAGTTGCTGCCCTGCTTAGAGAAGCTTTGCACGTTGAAATGGCCACCGGAAAAGAAAAAGAAGAGCTTGTCAGTAAAATACTGGGCCTCCAGGATGCACTGAAAGATGGCCCCGAAAAAGCCGGCATGGACCATACTCTTATCAGCCTTGCCGAAGCCACTGCCAGTTTTGGTGAGTTGCTCGAATCATGTAAGACCTATGACAAGGTTCTCACGCATCATCCTGCCTCTCCACTCGTTGAAAAAGCCTATTTTCAAGCAATCAGGCTGCGCGCCATTCTCGGCGTGCACGAGGCCGTGGTTGGCTGGTCAAAGGCATTTCTGGCTGCTTTCCCTGCTTCTGAGTATCGCAGTCAGATCAGGGCTCTTGTCGAGTATTCTCAGGCAGGTGGAAAACTTGATATTTCTGCCGGCAAAGATGCTACTGCGACCAATAGTGCTGCGAATGCCCCCCAGGGAAGTGCAAAAAATGATGTTGTTGCAGCAAATGCCGCTCTGGCAGCAGACTCACAATATGTTGCCGCTGCCAAAAAAATGAAGGATGGCAAATATAATCTTGCTCTTGTTGATTTTAACCGCCTTGCCATAAAGCACCCGGATGCACCCCAGATATGGTGGGATTCAGCCCTTGTGCAGGTTCAGCTTGAAGACTTTAAAAAGGCGGCAAAGGCAATCAGCAGAATGCTCGAACTTGACCCGGGCAATGAAGATGCAAATTCTCTGTCAGGGTATATTCACTATCGGCTTGAAAACTTTGAAGAAGCCGCTAGTGCCTATGATCAGGCCGGCGAACCAGATGGCCGGGGAGTTAATTTTTTTGATGCCAGAACCGCTTCCGAACGCATGAAAAAATCGGCCGGCAAAAAACAGTAAAACTGCGCATAGAAGGAGATAGATAGATGAACAGCGATAATATTCAGGTTATTCAGTCGTTTATTAAAGATGGTGACGCAAAAAAGGGCGTGGCCGAATGGGGTGCCGCAAAGATTGGATATCTTAAAGCACTAGAAGAATTCAACAGTATTCTTGAAATCGATCCTAAGGCTCCTGTAACACCTGAACAGGCTGATATTGAACGCATCATCAAAAATCGCATTGCCGAAGTTGATGAGCACCTTGCCAGCGTTCACCGCGAAAAGGGCGAAACTGCAATGGCTCACAAGGCATGGCAGATTGCCATCGAAGAGCTTGAAGAAGCTACGGCTCTTGCCAGAGATGAAAACGTCAAGTTCCTTGAAGAAGTAAAAGCCCTTCTTGACAAGGCCAGAGCAAAGAATCGTGACCATCTGCTGCATAACGAAATGACTCCTTTCGTTGACCGCGGTGATGATTTCAAACGTTCCGGAAACTTTGGTGAAGCCATTCTAGAATTTCAGGCAGCTCTTAAACTCGTTTCCGGACTTCCGGAAGACCACAAGTTTGTTACTTATATCAAGGCTTCCCTGACCGATTGTCGGCGGAGTATTATCAGACCGTATCTGGCACGCATCAATCGCGCCTGCCACGCCGGCAAATACGCCCAGGCTGCCAGCATGCTCAAGCGGGCACAACTACTGCTCGACAGCCGCGATAATGTTTATCATGCATTTCTTGAACAGCTGAAAGAAAAAATTCATCTGAATCTTAAAGAAGATGAATTCGTCGAAACCGAAGAGTTCGAAGCACCAGAAGTCTGGGAACAAGCCGTAAAAGACTACGAGGAAGCCCTTGACCTTTATTCCTCATTTACCGCAACCGACCCGTTTGCTCCGGCCTATACCGGTGTGAATGTTTTTGAAGACCGGTTTCTCGATTCAAGACGCAAACTTGGCAAGCTTTATAAAACCCGTGCAGATCGCCTTCGCGACCAGACCAAGGTCGAAAAGGCCATTCGTAACTATAAAGAAGCTATCCGACTTCTTCCGAGATCCGACAAAATGTTCCATGAGGCCTTCCGTGAGCTGAAAAAACTTCGCGCCCAGGTTGCCGTTCCCAATAATTAATGAGTTCAAGGCCGCAAACAGAAGATATTCTTAATGCCAGCGAGATCATCAGGCTGACCTCTGAAAAACCGGTCAGCCTGATCCCACTCTGGGAATTCCTGCTCGCGTTCTTTTTTGCCGTTTCAATCGCGCTGTTGTTCTATTTTGGCTATTTTAATAAAATCGAAAATGCCACAATAGATTTTCGCTTCAAACAGCGTGGTGAATTGCCACGAAACCAGGATATTGCACTGATAGGCATTACCGAAGAATGTCTGAATGAGCTTGGTACGTGGCCATGGCCAAGATCAATGCATGGCAAACTGCTTTCAATTCTAAAAAGCGAAGGTGCCAAAGTCGCAGCTTTTGACATAATGTTCAACGACAATCCCTTGCTGGGCGAGGCTGACGATGTTGAATTTGCGAACCAGATTCGAAATTTCGGCCGGGTTGTTCTGCCACAGGTCGTTTTAAACCGAACTGTTCTTGACCCTGAAACATTTGAAATGGCCGAAAAGAGCATTGTTGAAAGGCCAACAGAAACTCTTCTCGCTGCAAAACCACACGAAGGTTTCATAGACCTCGATCATAAGATTCTCAACCCTGATGGGGTTATGCGCAAACTTTTATTGCACAAACCGGCTGAAGGTCTGACCAGTTATATTTTTGGTCTGTCTGCGGCAGCGGCCTATCTGGGTGTGACTCCGGTGGTTGAAAGTTTTGGTATGCGTCTTGGTGACCGGCTGTTGCCCTTTTTTGATTGTCACGAGCCTGAAGCCGGTCACCGGGTCAAATCTTATCTTGTCAATTACGCCGGTGGCTATCGCCATTTTGACGAAATAAGCTACGCTGATACCATCAACCGCAAGTTCAGACCGGGGTTTTTCAGAAATCGTCTTGTTTTAATCGGCACCAGGG
>JAQUZA010000053.1 GCA_028691595.1 Candidatus Rifleibacteriota bacterium | reverse complement strand
CGAATCAGAGGTTAATTCCGGAGATGTTAATTCAAGCCATTCACCCGGGAAGAGGCTTATGGAATGTCTCGGCACACCCTTGCCCGGTAAGATGCTCAGGCTGCATCTGAATCTTCCACTCTGCGAGGTCAGGGGCTCAACTGCCAGCAGAACCGTTTCGGTTGCCCTGGTACCGCGTCTGGCACCAAGATAAAACGATCGGCTCGCAATATTCAAGGTGCTGGAGGCGGCAATTTCGACAAACAACTGCGAAAGTGAGATCTCGCTGGTTGCTATCAATTGTGCAAAACTGCTGTCGCTGTAAACATTGAGCCCTTGAATGCCGCTGGTCGAAAAACCATGTTCATAATCGGCCAGAGGCTGACCAAGATAGTCGATCAGGCCTGTCAATCTGAGACTACAGCTGGCCTGAACGGGTAGGGCGGTTTGTGTCTGCCAGTTGAACAGCGTTGAATCAGTTGCCAGACCAACCCGACTGGCCGGCAGTAAGCCACCCGGAATCTTAATGGTCATTGCGTTTTCGGCGCTCTCGTAAGCCATTTTTCTTGAGAAGGCCGCGGCAAAATCTGGAAACTCACCGGCATTTATACTGGAGGATGCCGGCGAAACACTTATCAGAAGAGGTTCAGTCGCCAATGAAAATTCAAGAACAGGGTTGTCAGCAAACAACAGGGTTGCCGAAGCCTTTTCTGCTGTAAATACAGAGAGGTTGCCTGCCGCCTGAAAATGCCCCGGAGCTGTTTCTGGAATACTGAAGTCGAAGGACTGATTGCCGGCAGCGAATTTGACGGTGCGCGTTTCATTGCCCGCCAGAAAAAGGTCCGTTGTGTCGGCACTGATTTGTATGTTTGCACGCAAGGCTTCACCCGTAAGGGCAACATTCTGACCGTCGCGCGGGGCAATGCCGGTCTGCAGTACCAATGAAGCACTGGCAGCACTCCTGGTCGTTATTTCCAGGGTCTGAGGCAGCAGAAACAGACCATTGAGATCGCGCAGGCTGGTGTTGATACCAAGTCTGTGTTGCGATCCGATGACGTATGCTTCTGCGGGTGTGATAACCACAGTCCGGTTTGCATCTGCAAGCTTGAAAGAGACAGGAACACTCTGCTCGTTTACCGTGCTCATTGTGAGGCCGATATTCAAACTTACCGGGTCTACTGATTCGCTGAAAGTAAGTGAGATCGGCTCGTCAAGAAACAACCCCGAGCTTCCCGATGCTGGAGAGATGGAGGTTAAAAGGGTGCGAACCCTTGCTGTGACATCTATTGACAGTGTCGGGTCGGCCTGAGATTGGATTTTTATCGTGGTTCCCGGCACAACATTCAGAGGGATAGCCAGACGATAGATGCCCGAAGGCGGAGCAATTTCTATTAAGGTTATTTCCTGACCGTCAAGAGCCGTGTCGCTTGATTCAAGGCGAACTCTGGCAGTTTCATAGGTTGAAAATGATGTGTCTTTTGCGATCAGCTCAAGATACAGACTGTCGTTATTGGCAACCGCAATGGTAGTTGTAGCGTAATCAGCCGTTTCATAATTTTTCAGACTGACAATTTCGGTGGGCGGCGGCGGCGGCGGCTGCGTTGTAAAGCGCGTGACCAGAGGTGCATCGAGAATGTTTCCCGAAACATCACGCACCGAGCCCGAAAGCCTCATTTCAAAACTTTCAAGCAATGGCAGAGAACCGCCGATCTCAAGCCAGACATTCTTGCCGGTAACGCCGCTTCTGATTGTGGCTGGCACGGTTGTCATGTTCTTCAGCCGTATAAGACTGAAATTCGTCACCGTCAGGTCGGTCTTATCGATGGCGCGGTTGAAGTTCCAGCTCGGCCAGACATCAGCAGGAACATTAACCGCACCGCTTGCCGGAGATGATGAAATCAGAGAAAACCCTGATACAATTTTCAGGCGGGCAGCAAGACTGATTGTATTTTCCGGGATAATCGTCAGGGTGCGGTCTGGTGAGTCAGGGGCGATGAACGAGCCTGAGAATTCACCTGGTTCTGTTTCGGCAAGCAGAAAGGTGGTTGTTGCCAGACCATCTGAAAATGTTGCACTGGCAGTTTCAGCATTGCTCAGGCGAGTGTTTATAGCGGTAAGAAGAGCATAGACCACTCTGCCGGTTTCGACCTCGCTGTCGCTGACCAGCTCGTTTTGCATTGCTGCGTCAGAGAACAACCTGAATCTCTTTAATTGCGGTGTCAGTGTGTTGAAGCGCGCGATGGTTTCGGGCAGTTTCAGACCATCGACATCTGTTATGTGGTCTGTCAGTTTCAGGTAGTAAAGCTCGGAGGGCTTGAGCTCGCTCGACACTATTATCTTATCCGGGGCAGACAAAACGACAATGTAACTGGCAAGGCCGCTACTGCCCGCAAGAATTATACTTTCGCTGCTGATAGAAGAACTGTTCAACGCTTTGTTGGTATCAATCGTGAAAACAGTGTCGAGATAAATACTTGTTGTTCCTGAGGCCGGCTGAAAAGCAAGGTATTGTGGCAGTTGCAGAGTTTTTATCGTAGTCTTTTTCGATTTATCTGTTTCAGAAAAAACTGTCAAGACCGCGTTCTCGTCTGGGAAAATCTTTACTGATCCTCTAAAAACGCCAGAATTAACAGAGGTTTCAATAAGGCTGGTGCTGAGAGTGTTTCCAGAAGCGCTTGTAGTCAGGCCGGCTCTGGTAGTATCGATAGTGACCGAAGAGGCATCGATGGCAGAAATTTCGATAAAAATCGGCGCGCCCGGAGAAACGCTGGCCCCGTCACCAAGCTGAGTAACATAATCGCCGTCAGAAAAAACCTTTATCGAGTTAATGGAAATTGGTTTAAATTCATTTATCTGCACGGTAAAGTTAAAAATAAGAGCTGCTTCAACCTCATTGCCAGCCAGATCTTTAATGCCTGCGGCCACAAAGGTGTAGTTTTGCCCCAAGGCAAGATTTTGAGCAGGAACAAACTGTATTGTCACTCCATCAGGGAAAAGTGAAACAGATCCTTCGACTTCGCTTCCGGCAATGAGCAGGCGGCAGTTGGAAGTGCTTATGGTCGCTGGATTGACCGCTTCGCTGGCTTTAATGACTATGGTAGTCGCAAGAGAAACATTGCTTGCGCCTGAAGCTGGCTCTATTAAAGTTAATGCGGGTATCGACAGTTTCAGGCTCGCGCTTGCGGCAGGGTTTGCTTGTGAAACCGCTCTTAAAACAAAACCATCGGCAAGATTCGTATAGTTGGTCGAACCATGAAAAACGCCCGAACTGGCACTTGTTTCGCTCAGTTCAACGCTATTGTTGTTTGACAGGCTGACAGAAGTGGTGTCGATGGTATTTGGGGCTGCATCCTGGCCGATAGCCTCGATGTAAAGACTGCCGCTGGCTATAAAATCCTGTCCTTCGCTATAGGCGCTCAAAGCCGACATGTCTGAATCAGGAAATAGTCTGATACTGCTGATTGTAACTGGAGGTGTTCTGTTCGCCTGGGTTCTGAAGCCGAAAGAGAATGGCCGGTAGAGCGGGTTGCCAACTTTCGATCTGAGCCCTGAATCTGAATAAACCCCGCTCATGGTTATAAAACTGCCGAATGGCAGCGCAGAAATAGGAGAAATGGTGATTTGTCGGCGATCTGCTGACAAACTTCTGGTTGCAAAAATTGTTGAAGTGCCTGAGCTAATGGTTACCGCAGCAGCATCGCCCTCGTTCAGCAGTTCATCAGAAAAGGTAAGGGTGATATCGGTGTCGATTCGCGCATTTGTTGCATCTGCAGCCAGAACTGTGCCGGCCAGCGATGTAAGTGTGGTCTGACCTGGTGTGAGATCCGGAAAACTCAGCGAAAGTGTAGCTGCCGTTTCTGGCGTATATTTATTCGAAAAAGTCAGCTTTCCTGCGCTTACTGCTGGTTGGGGTGCCGGGATGCCGTAGAGAGGCAGACTGGCGAAAGAAATAAGGCCGATGTAGTAGCCGCTCGAATTTGAGGCGGTTTCTTCAATGGCAAAATCGTAATTTGGCCCCCAGGAAAGGCTCAGGCTCAGGGTCGCAATGTCTCTGGTCTGGGTTGCGCCATCGATGCCGACTGCTTTTATATAGACCACCGCTGAGGCCGGAATACTTTCTTCAAAACCCCATGAAGTTATCAGCAGCGGGTCTTTGTAAAGTGAAAGATTTGAAACCTGAAGCGGTGGTGTAAAGCGTGGTTGTGTTGAAAAACTCAAAGAAAATGGTTCTGGAACATTCAGCAGGGCATTGCCGGCAATATCGGTTACTGAACTGTTAATTTCGAGTTGATAATTTGCAGCGGTAAGCATGCCATTGTCGGCAATATCATCAGGGTCGATGACCAGTTGCCCGGAAACAATTGCCAGGCTGTAGCTGGCCGGGGTGCCGTTGCGGCTCAATTTGACCGAGGATTTATTGATTGAACCGGCGGCAATGGCCTCAGAGAAAGATATGGTCAATAATCTGTCGATGGTTACGTCTGTTGCGCCATTTGCTGGAAAGTTTGCCGTGATGGTCGGGGGGGTTTTGTCTTCGATGCTGAATTTATAAATCAGTGGGCCAGTTTGAGGGTTGCCCCAGGTATCTTTCTGGTTTGATACCGTTACTGTATAGGTTTTTTCGCTGCTCATGAGGGCGGCCGGGGTTATTGTTATCTGTTTGAAGAGATTGTTGTAACTGAAAGAAGAGGCCGCAGGAACGCCGTCAACTGAGAGCGAAATATTGCTGCCGTTCACTTCAGCCGGGTTCAGCGACTCGTCAGCACTGATGATTATGGTTGAGTTAACTGGCACATTTATGGCTCCGGAAGCCGGCGACAGTGGTTGCAGCATTGGCCAGGTTATGAGAAGCGAAGCGCTGGCAGCAGGGTTTACCGTTGACTGCACTTTAAGTTTGAAGCGATCACCCAGGCTTGAAAAAGAGGTCGATCCTTCAAAAACTCCGCTGGCTGAAGCAGTTTCGAAAAGCACTTCGCTCTGACCGGTCGAGATCGAGGCGATGGTTGTATCGCGGGTCAGGTTCTGCCCGTCAATGCCGCTTAACCTGAAATAAAGGGTGCCGGTTCCAGAATAATCGGAGCCTTCGAGAAGAGGTATGCTGAAGGCACTGTCTGCATAAAGGGCGACAGTGCCTATCGAAATCGGGGTTGTGGTTGAAGCGATTGTCGCAAATGTTGAACTAAAAGGTGTCGTGCTGAAGGCATTGCCTTTAAGGTCGAGTATGCCACTGTTTACTTCAATGCTGTAGTTCGAGTCGGTCTGCAGATAGCTTTCAGGCGTGTCGTCTGGGTCGATGGTGACCTGACTGCCGCTGAGGGAAAGGCTGTAGCTGGCATTGAGGCCGTTTCTCAGCAGCCTGATTGAATTTTTATCGACGCTTGCGGCGGCGATATTTTCAGAAAAATTGATGTTGATCAGGCTGTTGATCAAGACACCAGTTGCAAGATCAGCCGGGCTTACCGAAGTAACAGTCGGAGCGGTTTTATCTTCGATGGTAAAGCTGTAAATGAGTGGCTGTAGTTGTGGGTTACCACTGATATCTTTTTGATTATTTACTGTAACCAGGTAAACTTTCTGGCTTGAAAGTGCTGAGCTGGGGGTAATTGTGATAAATTTTGTCGTGTCATTGTAGGCAAGGGTTGCAGTTACCGGGTTGCCATCGAGAGTCAGGATAATATTGCCCGCATTCACCTGGGCCGGATCAATTGATTCATCGGCAATGATCGTGATTGCGGCATTTATAGACACATCCACCGCGTCTGATGCCGGTGATACTGGGGCAAGCGCTGGCCAGGTAATCAGAAGCGCCGCACTGGCTGAAGGGCTCACCGTTGATTGAACCTTCAAGTTAAAGCGGTCAGTCAGGCCGGCAAAAGAGGTTGAACCACGAAAAACCCCGCTTGAAGAGGCGGTTTCTGTGAGAACGGCTGTCTGGCCGGTCGAAATAGAGGCTATGGTGCTGTCGACGGTCAGAGATTGCCCATCAGCGCCAGAAAACTGAATATACAGGGTTCCGGTGCCGGGATAATCAGCTCCCGACAGAAGTGGAGTCGAAAAAGTATTGTCAGCATACAGAGCTACGCCGGCAATAGAGCCGGGTGTGGTCTGTGAGGCAATTGTGGCAAATGTTGAAGTAAAAGGGGTTGTGCTGAAGGCGTTGCCCTTAAGATCGCGTATGCCACTGTTAACTTCAATGCTGTAGTTTGAGCCGGTCTGCAGGTAGCCTTCAGGCGTATCATCAGGGTCGATGGTGATCTGACTGCCGCTTATTGAAAGGCTATAGCTGGCATTGAGGCCATTTCTCATGAGCTTGATTGAGTTTTTATCGACACTTGCGGCAGTGATGCTTTCTGAAAAATTGATGTTGATCAGGCTGTTGATCAAGACACCAGTTGCAAGATCAGCCGGGCTTACTGAAGTAACAGTCGGAGCGGTTTTATCTTCGATGGTAAAGCTGTAGACGAGTGGCTGTAGTTGTGGGTTCCCACTGATGTCTTTTTGATTATTTACTGTAACCAGGTAAACTTTCTGGCTTGAAAGCGCGGCGGTGGGCGTGATGGTGATCAGTTTTGTCGTGTCGTTGTAGGCAAGGGTTGTAGTTACAGGGTTGCCATCGAGAGTCAGAATAATATTGCCCGCATTCACCTGGGCAGGATCAATTGATTCATCGGCAATGATCGTGATTGCAGCATTTATAGACACATCCACCGCGTCTGATGCCGGTGAGACAGGGGCAAGCGCTGGCCAGGTAATCAGAAGCGCCGCACTGGCTGAAGGGCTTACCGTTGATTGAACCTTCAAGTTAAAGCGGTCAGCCAGGCCGGAAAAAGAGGTAGAACCACGAAAAACCCCGCTTGAAGAGGCGGTTTCTGTGAGAACGGCGGTCTGGCCGGTCGAAATAGAGGCTATGGTGCTGTCAACAGTCAGAGCTTGACCATCAGCGCCAGAAAACTGAATATACAGGGTTCCGGTGCCGGGATAATCAGCTCCCGACAGAAGTGGGGTCGAAAAAGTATTGTCAGCATACAGAGCTACGCCGGCAATAGAGCCTGGTGTGGTCTGTGAGGCAATTGTGGCAAATGTTGAAGTAAAAGGGGTTGTGCTGAAGGTGTTGCCCTTGAGATCGCGTATACCACTGTTAACTTCAATGCTGTAGTTCGAGCCGGTCTGTAGATAGCCTTCAGGCGTGTCATCAGGATCGATGGTGATCTGGCTGCCACTGAGGGAAATGCTGTAACTGGCATTGAGGCCATTTCTTCGCAGCTTGATTGAATTTTTATCGACACTTGCGGCGGCAATATTTTCAGAGAAATTGATGTTGATGAGGCTGTTGATTAAAACGCCGGTTGCAAGATCAGCCGGGCTTACCGACGAAACGGTCGGAGCAGTTGTATCTTCAATGGTAAAGCTGTAAACAAGAGGCTGTTGCTGTGGGTTGCCGCTGGTGTCTTTTTGATCTTTAACCGTCACGAAATAGGTTTTTTCGCTGGTCATAGGGGTTGTCGGGGTGATGGTTATCTGCCTGGTCGCATCGTTGTAGTTGAGACTTGTTAAGACGGGGGTGCCCGAGAGGGTCAGCACAACACCGGTGCTGTTTACCAGTGATGGGTCAATTGATTCACTGACGTTGATGCTGATGGTTGAGTTGGGTGGAATCTCGGTTGCTGCTGAAGCCGGGTAGCCCGGAGAAAAGGCTGGAAAATCGACAAAAACCGGATGATAAACCGTTGATTTGAGAGTTTTAAACTTGAAAACATGCTTGCCGGAATCAGTTGATGTCAGAGTGAAACTGCCGTCAAAAATTCCCGAATCTGCGGCAGTTTCGGTTAAGGTAATGGTCGACAATGGCGTTGCCGCATCATCATAGACTACGTCGATGCTTGTGGTGTCAATGGTGTTGAATGCAGGGTCAAGGCAATCGACACGTAGATAAATGGTGGCGCTTGCATTGACTTCGCTGCCGGAGGCAATGTTGCCTGTGAATCCAGGGGCACTGTATGCAGAAATGCTGTTAATTTCATCAGCCTGGACCTGGCTCGATGAATTCTGGGTAATAAACGAGAAGGTTGCACCCTCGTAGATCTGTGAGCCGTTATTGTCAATAACGCTGCTGGCTATGCTGATCTGATAGGTTGTGTTCAAAAGCAGGTCGACGGCAGGTTTAAAAAGCAGTTCATTGGCGGTGCTGGCAATATGGGTAATATCGATCGGGTTGGCCGGATCGAGGGGGTTGAGAAGTATTACCGGGGTATTGGTACCGATCAATTCAGGAAAACTGGCAACACGCATCTGTTTGTCGAAATAAAGCGAAAAGTAATTGCTTGAACTGGCGATGACGCGGTAACCGCTCGTCAGGCTTCTGAGTCCACCCACCGGGCCCGCATTAACAGTGCGGGTGAGCGAATTTTCTGCTTTGGGTTCGGCAAAGTCGATTGCTATAGAAACCTGAGTGCTTGGCAGAGGTGGCCCTTCGAGGTGAAGAATCTTTTCGGGGTTCTGCCACCAGCTTTTTTCGGGAAAAGGCAGCTTTCGTCTGTAAAAATAGAGAGTCTGGTAGTTTGAACCGATGGCAATCAGCCCGGCGTATGGTGTTTCAGAAAAATTGCACTGAAACTGAGCCGGATGAGCGAGAGAACCGGCGTTGCCGCCCTCAGTCACCGACGTGCCATGAAGAAAATAACTTTTAACCGCGTTGCCAGAGGCAGTGGGCAGCACAAAGCAGTTTTCAAAATTATCGTAACTCATGCAGCTGTTGCCAAAAGTCTTGTCGAAATTGCTGCCAAAAGAGCCTTTTTCGGCAAGCGGGTCTGGAGGCAATGGAATGGAAAAATTTCCGGATGAATTGAATTTTCCGCCAAGGTAATAGCCCACCCCAAGATACTGCCACATGAGAAGAATTTTGCCGGTGCGCGGGTTCTGGGTGATATTGACCGCCGGTGAATCGAAATTGCCGATATTGATGGTGAAAGTGCCCGGGCTGCTAAGCTGGCCAGATTTGAAGGTGACAATGCCAATCTCTGAAGATGATCTGGCATAGGTCACCGCCAGATATTCATCGGTGCCAGATTTTATAACGCAGCCTGAGAGGCCGAAAGACATGTCTACGTCGCTGTTTAAAAAAGAAATTTCTGGTGAAAGGATCGTGCCGTCATAGGTTCGGTAATGAATGCGGTTGTCGGCAGAAGAAAGAAACAGAAAATGCAGTTTCCCGTCTGAATAAAGGGCGGTATGTGGCCTGATAATACCTGGCGATCCGAGACTCGCGGGCACCCCGACTGCGCTGGAAGTCAGAATGCCAGCTTCGCTTGTGAAGGCCTTGAGAAGAATTTCATAGGGGACGGTTATCTTGGTCGATGAAACGAAGACTGTTTTTGCCGGTAGAGAACCTAGCGGAGAAGTGATCTGAAGAGCCTGAGGGTGAGCGATGGCCGCAGGAGAAAAGCTGTTCCCGCTTGCCCTTAATTCCCAGGCTGAGGAATGATAGGTGTCTGACCAGACAGGAAAATTTAGAGGGCCGGCTACTGTTGTATATGTCTGCGGGGTACCTGAAGCATTGAAAGTAACCCGGTCAGGAAAGATGTTTTTTCGTTCCTGCAGATTTGATGGGGTGAAAGTAAAACTGGCAATCAGTATCTCGGTTGTAGAAGTGGCATAGGGTACAGTCTCCATACCTGACAACAGCTGTGGGTAAAAAATCCCTGTAATAAAAAATATAACAAGGGAAAAATTCCTCAGAAGTTTTGACCTTATGAATGGCTGAATTGCGAAAGTTGTGCCGCGGAGACTCTCTTGGCTAGAGGGATAATGCATCTGATTCCGCATGGTTGTCGAGAATGGGTACAAAATTTGCTTACCTTTATAGTAGCGCCGATTATTTATTTTCACGGAGGTCAATTTATATGAACAGGAAAATTCTGCTGGCTCTTGCCATCGGTCTTTTAATGCCTTTGCTCACTGGCTGCTTCTTCCATTCCAGTGGGTCAAATCCTGTTGGTGACACCTCCATTGCCAATTCTCAGCAGTCGGCGCAGGCTCTGAGCACAGCAAAACCACAGATCATGGCAAGTTCCTACACCAAACCCGTAGATCGCAAGTATACATTTGCCAAATGCTCTCACTCAATCGGGCATGCGTTCCGTGACGATGTAAAAAAAGCTGCTGCCCGACTGCGTGTTTCACTGATGTCTTCCGACGTGACTGACAATATCTTTATAACCTTTGAAAAGATGATGGTCAAGTCTGAAAAAGGCGGTAAGACTAATATTACGCTGCCGACCCGCAAAATTGACCTGCTCTCGGCATCGACTCTCTCTGATCTTCTAGCTGAACAGCAGCTTCCAGAAGGCCGCTACAACTACATGGAAGTCTCGGTTAAAGCAGCTGAAATCAACTATGAAGGAAAGGTTTACAAGGTTGTTGTTCCCTCCAAGAAAATTCGTTTTGTCGGCAAGTTTGAACTGAAAGACGGCTATGCCACCAACCTAAAAGTTAAATTTCTGCATCGACTCACCAAATGGAAAGTCGGCAAACTCAACTTCTTTATGCTGCTGCCTGTTGTGAAAATCGGTTCAGAGCTTGTGCCCATACCGGTTGAAGAAGTTACAGTCGGTAATATCGCCGGCAGCATCGAGAACTTTGTCAGCAGTGCCAAACTTGCAGATATAGCTGTGTCACTTGAAGGCACCGGTTTTTCAACCGTAACCGACAGCAACGGCCAGTTCAGCTTTGCCGATCTGCCTGCCGGTGTGTATAACCTCAAGACCTATCATCCCGATTTCCTTGACTACTCTTTCCCGGTTGAGGTTGCCGCCGGTCAGATCGCCTCGGTTACCGCCCAGTTGAATCCTGCCGTCATTCAGAGTTCAATCGGTAGTACAGGCTGGTTCGCAAGATATTTCCCGTTTGCTGAGCTGAACGGCGAATATGCTGAGGTCTCTCTCGAAACACCAGTTAATATTGACTTCGTCAGTCTGGCATTTGTTAAGGCTGAACTCAAGTTTGTGGCTGAATATAACTCAGGTGGTGCCGCCAGATGTCATAATTACCTTGCAGCAACCCAGCAGGTTAGTGCTGATGCCATGCTCGGTGACTGGTGGGCCGGCAATAACGCTAACCTGGGTAACTATCTTGGCGAATTTTACGCCCTCCCGGCTCCTGGTAATCCATTAACTGTAGATGTTACCGAAATGATCAGAAGCAATCCGAGCAGTCTGTATTTCCTCGCCAGCCAGAACATGGACTTCGTGGATATCAGAATGACTGGTATTCAGTTATCAATTTTCTATCGCTGATTTGTTTTGTTCATAACATCCCAATTGCTTTTCCCCGGCCCCTGCCGGGGAATTTTTTTCACCGGCAGGTGCTAAATTGCCACAAGCCGCGCAGCAAAGAGGGTCAACCCGACAAGCGCCATCATTATTCCCATGACCCAGAATCTGATGACCACCTTTTCTTCAGCCCAGCCACAAAGCTCAAAATGATGATGAATGGGGCTCATCTTGAAGATGCGTTTGCCTTTTGTCATTTTGAAATAGCTGACCTGCATAATCACCGAAAGAGCTTCAATTACAAAGATTCCCCCGACTATTGCCAGAAAAATCTCGGTTTTACTGCATAGAGCAATCGAACCTAGAGCCCCACCGAGGGCCAGAGAACCGGTATCGCCCATAAAAACCGCTGCCGGGTGCGCGTTATGCCACAAAAAACCGAAACAACCGCCGATCATCGCCGCGCTCATGACTGCAAGTTCTCCGACCCCGGCTATATAGGCGACTCCAAGGTGCCGGGCAAAAATCAGGTGCCCACACACATAGGCAAAGAACATAAAAGGCGTTGCTGCAACGATCATACTGCCTGCTGCCAGCCCATCGAGGCCATCGGTCAGGTTAACTGCATTGGTAGCACCTACGATTACGGCCACGGCGAACGGAATATACAGCCAGCCAAGATCGAGGGCCCCCAAAACCGGCAGTTGGGTAGCAGT
>JAQUZA010000608.1 GCA_028691595.1 Candidatus Rifleibacteriota bacterium | reverse complement strand
TTAACAGCTATTTTGCCGGTCGGAAAAACCTCTTCGATACCTTTGCCGTAAGTCGTGGCGGCAATACCAAAAAAGGCGGCTCCCACAAGCTTCACGGCCCGATCGACCTCGAGATTCTTCAGGTTGAGAAGACTGCCACCGGTGCGCCGGCAGACATGCTGCAAAAAGCTATAATCAGCACCATCTGCCGATGAAACCGCATAAACCGGAGCATCCAGTTCGGGCATCAGGCTTTTGCCATAGGTTGAAATGCCATCGGAGAGCAAAAGATAGCAGTCTGGCTTTGATAGATCTCTGCTGATGCTGGAAAAGCTGGTAGCGCCGTCGTAGTTCATCAAGTCGATATGGCGCAGCAGTTCGTCGGCCTGGCCACGCCTGATCACCCATGAACGCGGTGTGCCGGGGCGATTGCGGAAGGCAACGAATTCAACTTTTACTTCAGCTGCAACACGATCAGATGCAAACAGGGCTTCAATGAACTTTTTCTCGAGCTTCAGATCACGTTTTGCACCAGAACCTGAAGCATCATAGAGAATCACAATTTTTTCGGCGGGTTTGACGACTTTGCTCTTATCTGGGTCAGATGCAAGGCCCTGAACACTGAAATAGTAATTGCCATCACTGGCCTGTTCGACAAAAACTGAGCCAGGCTCGGGTACCGGAATGGTGACCTTGATTTCGGAATCGATCTTCTGGCGCTGCATGCTCAGTTCGCTGAACCAGCCTGACTGCATGCGGCTGAATTCACCAGGTTCAGCGCCGGTAACCACGATTTTTGGCTGTTTATCAGCGCTCAAAACTTCAACACGCAGATTAAAATTTTCGGTCTTTTCGCTCAGGTGCAGGGGCACGCGGTATTGAGCTTCGCCATCGTTAACGGCGAGTTCAGTTAGATAAATAACCTGAGCGATTCGGTATCCTGATGGGTTAAGCGGATAAACCCTGGTTTTAAAATTATTGCCCTTCACCTTCTCGACCAGGCCGGGGTCGACCCCTCGCCTGATCTCGGTTTCGAGAACTTCGCGGGCCTTCTGTTTTTCGACCGCTACGCCCTCGACAAGCTCGCCATCGATATCGAGAGCATAACCAGAGACAACTGCACCTTCGGGCAGTGGAAACTCAAGTTCGCCCTCGAGAACACGCGAGTTCGGGTTAAAAAACTTCATTGTCATCGAAGTTTCGGCCAGATGCCCGAAAATCCTGACGCGTGCATCGAGACCCGCCAGTATTACCGGCTTTTCACCGGCTCTTTTGACTGTCATTGCCGGCACTTGAGCCTGAACCATTGAGACAGCAAGCAGCAGAAAAGCAAAGACCGTGGTGAGACATTTTTGCATGGGTTCCCCTCGACTGGTTGAATTAGTCAGCACAATTAACCTAACGCACCTGGCGCTGGTCGGATTGCGCAATTTTATTTTTTAAGATCAGCCATTGCTCCAAGTTTGATCGGATCGATGTTTTCATTAAAAAACCGGCTGAAAGTACTGATGCGATAGAATGAGGCCAGCGAAAGTTCTTCGCCGTTGCGCCCAAGCATCCAGACGTTCTTGTGGCGGAAATGAAAAAAGAGAAAAAGCTGTCTGACCCGCTCATCTTCAAGTTTATTGATGGCACCCTCAAATCCGGCAAGCAATTTGTTGGCGTTTTCAAGACGTACCAGAACCTTTTTTTCCTGAATAAAATCGTCATTGGCCCGGTTTAGAGTGAAGTTGCGCAACACCTGCTGGCGGAACTGTTTGCTGTAATGTCTGGCCATAATTATCGAAGCCAGCCCTTTGAGGGCAACACTCTTGCTTCTTATGGCGTGTTCAAAAAAGCTCAGGGCCTGCCCGGCAGGTTTAACATCGATATAGCGCGAAATATCGTTCATCAGCCGCGTCTCGATTTCGCTGAGTTCGATAGCCCGCAAATCTGCCTGAAAAAAGAGCAGCAGGGCCACAGCCAGCAGAAAAACTCTGTTAATCAATTTCTTCATAGGGGTAACAAACCGTTATCACTTTTGGAATCTCGCAATCTTTGACAACAACCTTGATAAAATCACCATTGAAACGCTCACCAACAATGGCCAGCTTCTCGCCATCACGTTCAGGCCAGCGCTTCGACACCCGACCGTTGACCACCGCGTCTTCCACCTGCTTGATAAAAATATCCCGGGCAATCATCTGGTCATAAGCATGTTTTGTCATCTGGTATTCGCCTGAGGCAACCATACGCGCAATTCTTCGCCGTCCCATGGTCAATCATCCCTGCATAAGTTTTCCTCACCTGTTGATTTTACTCTTTAGCCGGTCAAAAAGTAAAGTTGGCAAAAGCTCAGTTTCACCGGCCCAAAAATGCAGGCCAAAGCTGGAACCGAAGCCTCTTCTCAATCAACTTCACAAAAAGGATATCAACAAGTCTACCCGATTGCCCTTCAAAATAAGTTTCCTGGTGGTCTGTCAAAGTCGAAGATACAAAATCGACGGCCTTGATGTCATCCCCGTGCAAACGTGGATCTAAGCCGTTATAGATAAGATTCCCGCTTGCGGGTCTGTCGATTTATCTCTTAGAAATATGATTTAAGTATTATTTGATGCTGTTTACCGGTTCGACGGCGCAGCTATCAGCCGGGTTACTTTTTCTTCAGCGATTCCT
>JAQUZA010000607.1 GCA_028691595.1 Candidatus Rifleibacteriota bacterium | reverse complement strand
ACCGCGCCGATTATGGCAATCAGTCTTGCCAGGCTGAAAATCAGCCCCGCACTGGTTGCCAGAGGATGCTGCAGGTCTGCCAAAGGCACAGTGACTTTGAGCAGAGGCAGGTGGGCAAGCACCCGGTCGAGATTGACCGGGGCCAGACTACAGGCCTGAATCAGATCGACCAGGGCGGTGTCAGGAAAAGTCGAAACCAGATGCTGACCGGCCTGATCTGCCACATAGTCGGTCAGAATGCTGCGTGTCTGCCGATTTTGCCCATCGAGTGGAATCTTGAGTCGGCTGAAGCTTCGTATGATGCCGCGGGCCGATATTTTGGCGGAATCGGCGAGAATCTTGCCCATATCAAGATCCAGACCACGCAGAACCACCAGACAACCGGGCGTATGCTTTTCTGACCCGCCGGCAACTCGCTTCCCCGGCATATAAAAGAAGAACGCCGGCCCGCCAAGTTTTGCCGAAACGATGCGACAGGCGCGCTCAGGCTCAAGAGGCATCTCAACAATCAGCCCGAACTGACGGCGTAAAAAAGTGTCGGCATCTTTGCGAGCCCGGCGCAGGTCTTCTGAGCGCCGCTCTTCTGCAGATGCTGTGTGATAGTGGTTGACAACCGACAGGTAACGCCGCAGCATATGACGTGGCAGAACCGGCAACTGTGCTCGTGCATGTGGGGCAACGAAGGTATCGACATCGGTAAGGTCGGCAGAATGGGTAACAACGGCGGCAACTTTCAGGCCGGTGGTTTCTTCGAGTGCCGAAAGGGTAGCAGATGCTTCATTAGAGATTCTGTTGCCGGCAAAGAAATCATGCAACTTTCTTTCTACGAACGCTTCTGCCGTCAGATCGCGCCTGAAGCTGTTCATTTCACCCGAAAGGGTTGCCAGTGCGGCCTGTCGGTTTGCCTGCAGGGTAATTTCGAACAGATAATCAAGACTGAACTGCAGCATTACTGCCGGCACGGCAAAAACCGTAAACCAGGCCAGAGTCAGGGAAGCCAGCGAAAGGCGGCGGCGGATATTGATGTTTTTGTCAGCCATGGCTTTTTCCTGCTTCTGGCGAACAAGGGCCGCAAAGTTCTGCTGCCAGGCTGTCGCCGGCTTCAATAACAGCGTCAAATCTGTAAAACCCTGCGAGCAGAGTTCTGGTTTCGGCACAGACAAGAATTTTTGTTGTGGTTTTTCGCGTCAGGCTTTCGAGCAGTTCTGCCCGCTGCACTACTTCGCCAAAAACAGCGAAAACCATGCGTCCACCCTCACGACCAGCGATACCTGATATGGCCTCACCGGTTGCAATACCTATGCCGTTTTCGACGGTAAAAAGGCCACGACCGAGACGTTCGCGGTTCAAGGCTGCAAGCTGTCTTCGCATTTCGAGAGCCGCTTCGGCAGCACAGACTTCTGAGGGCTTGTTTCCGCCGGCATAAAAAACTGCCGAAACCGCATCGCCAACAAAACGCTCGATTACACCACCGTGTTTTTTTATGGCGGTTTCCATCACAGTGAAGTAGTCGTTGAGCAGGCTGACGATCTGTTGCGGGTCATGTTGCTCACTTAGCGTGGTGAAACCGCGAATATCGGAGGCAAGCATACTGAGGCGCGACAACTTTGCCGAACCCATTTCGTTGAGACCAGTTGTCTTTTCGAGACGTTCATAGAGATTTTCTGAAACGAAGCGGCGCATTTTTTCACGCTGCGCCAGACCATTGGTCATTTCGTTGAACGAATCGGCAAGAAGCGAGAATTCATCGGTTTTTTCGAGCAACAATCTTGGGCTGTAATCGCCCTGAGCCACCGCATCGGCTCCAGCAGCAATACCTTTTACCGGGGTGATAAACAGTGCCTGAAGGGCATCAGCAAACAACAGCAGTGAGGTAAGGGCAAAAGCCAGCTGCAGAAATGGAAAAAGCCAGGCAAGAAGAGCCATCAAATAATCTGGCGAACTTGTGGAAATACCTGAAAATACCATGGTATCTTTTTCGCTGAAACGTTGCTTTTCATAGCGATAATGGCCATTTTTGCCGGTAAGATCACCAGTACTGAAGCGTTCAGCGGTCGCCTTATTGAGGAGCTCGTTCAATCGATGGTGAGGGCTGACGTATTCGGGATACCAGCGAAGCACCATGTCATCGTGCCGGCGCTGGCCCATCAGGAAATTGTGACGGTTGCGCCCTGAAAAACTGCTGAATATATCCGGTGCGAATTCCCATGGGCTGTAGATGACGTAATTCAGGTTGGCAACGTTAGTTGTTGCCATGGCGCGAACCGGGCTATTTTTTGCAACGCTCTCCGGAATCAGAAACCAGATCATGCGTGAAAAATCATCAAAACGGTTAATATCATAGGTTTCGTTTGCTTCGTATTTTAATACCCGGTAATCAAAATAATCCTGGCGCATGGTTTCCATGATACCGTCAGCAACGCTGGTCATCTGCAGCAGCTTTTTTATGGCCGGTGACCGACCATCGAGACAGCCAAGGTTCTCAAGATATTTTACCGAGCACAGCTTCTCAAGCTTCGCTATTTCGAGATCCATAAAGTTTCGTGCCCTGAAAGCCCTGGCCACACCGTCATTGCGAAAAAAGAAAAAATCGACGTTACTACCTGGTGCCACCAGATCATGTGCATGCATGCTTAA
>JAQUZA010000052.1 GCA_028691595.1 Candidatus Rifleibacteriota bacterium | reverse complement strand
CTGCGCTGCAAAACTGGTCAACAGCGGGGCTGATGAATTTGTTACTGAAATGCTTGAAGATTACCGGCGCTTCGTTGTTCCGGGCCCGTTTTTCGACGATCTGACCATGGTTATGGTCAAATGTCTCACCTGATTCTTTATTCAACCAGACTGTTAGGCTGTATTGGCCTTTAATGCCGACAATTGTTTTTTTTAGAGCTCAATAACTGATTTTCTTGTTCGTCACTGGAGGAACCATGAAGCGAAAATTCCTGGCATTCACTGTTCTTGCTTTAATCTTTGTTATGCATACTGCGGGCACCTTTGCTGCATCTGTAAGCATTGTGGTCAGTGTTCCACCCTCGACTCCTGCTGGTGATAAAATCTGTATCACCGGCAATCACCCTCTGCTTTCTGACTGGTCAGGGGCAGGTGTTGAACTGCGCGAGATTGGCCCGGGTCTCTTTTCTTTTGCCGGCGAATTCAGTGCTGGCACAGTTCTTGAATATAAATTCACCCGTGGTGATTTCTCGAAGGTCGAAAAGAGCGCTCAGGGCTTTGAGCAGCCAAATCGCAAATTGCTGGTTAAAGAAAAGTCTGTGAACGAGAAAGTTCAGGTTGGAGCATGGGCTGATCAGGTGGGTGTGAATGTTCCAGCTCATGAACCTCTAATCACAGGTGATTATAAGATTTTGCGGGGGTTGAAATCGCAATTTCTCGCTTTGCCCCGCGACGTTATCGTCTGGTTGCCGCCTTCTTATAACCGGCCCGAGGCTTCAAAGCGAAGATATCCGGTTATCTATATGCATGATGGCGGTAATCTTTTTGACCCGGGCTCTTCATTTGGTGGGGTTGACTGGGGTGTAGACGAGGCGATGACTGAAGGTATCGCCAATGGCGAGTTGAATGAGGCGATCATTGTGGGCATAGGTAATACCGCCGACCGGATGAGTGAATATACACCTTTTCCAGACCCGAAGCACAAAGGCGGTAAGGGTGCCAGTTACGCCAGGTTTCTCGTTGAAGAACTGAAAGTGAAAATCGATAAGGAGTTCAGAACCAGAAAGGACCAGAAAAATACCTTTGTGGGCGGGTCTTCGCTGGGTGGTCTCATTTCTCTTTATCTTGGAGTTTCACACCCCGGGGTGTTCGCAGGAGTTATTGCCATGTCGCCATCAATCTGGTGGTCAGAAGGAAAAATCATCGACTGGCTTATTGATAACGGCCTTGGCAGATGGCAAGGAAAAATCTGGGCAGATATGGGCACCCGTGAGGGCGAAGAGGCAATCAGATTTTCCCGGCTGCTTGCCGAAACGGTTAAATCGCGCTGCCCTGAATTCAGGGGCCTTGTTTATCGTGAATTCAGCGGCGGGACACATTCTGAAGGTTCGTGGAAGCAGCGTATTCATCTGCCTCTGCGACTATTTATCGGCAAAAATCGAAGATGACGGTCAGGGGTAGTTGATGGTAAAACCCGGGCTGGCCTGAGAGAGGTCGCTGGGGCTGACAAAATCAGTTTTGACCTTGCCATCGCCATTGCCGGGCATCAGATTGGCAAGCATACTGCCGATTACCGGCCAGTTCTTGACCGTATCACGCTGCTTAACACCCCAGTCGACAATTTTCATGACAGTTTGAACGCCTGGTGGCAGTGAAACAATGTTGTTTTTGTCCATGCCTGAGAGAAGTTCGCCAAAGCTGCCAAGATTTTTATAAATTGGAATAAACAGCTTGGTCGTTACTATCAAAAGGTCTTTGCGGCTGGCACCGGTATCTTTGCCCAGCTTGTCGATGTCTTTCAAAAGAGCCAGACCAATAGAGGCTTTGCTTTTTATTTCGCGCAGTTTGCCGATTCCCCAGCCGGCATCAAACTTGCCGGCCTTTTTGTCGTCTTCGTATGATTTGTTGGCGGCCACAAAACTTTTAAAGCCCTCATTGCTCTTGATTTTGTTAAAAACCGTATTGAGTTTCTGCCGGCCTGCCTGGCCCGGAAAGGCATTATCAAGAACTTTACAGCCAGGAACAACCTCGTTGATAATAAATGACTGCAGCTTGTTGATATCAGGGCTGTGACTGTAATCTATGGCAAAGTTCATGACCTTGTCAGAAAGTTCGTATTTGTTTTTTGGTTCAAGGCCATCAATGGCAGCGTGCAGAGCGATCAAAACTTTGTCGCGCTCAGGGTTTTTATCGGCAATGTTGCCTTTAAAACCCGCACCGACTTTGTAGGCCTTATTAACCAGTTCGCTGCAATAGAACGCGTTGTTGCCGTCTCCATCAGAGAACGAGTAATCATAGGGCTTGCCGAGCTGAGCTTCGGCGTATGCCACGGCCTTTTCAATAATTTCTCCAGACTGAGAAGCGGGCAGCCCATGGGTCGGTCTGACCAGCCTGTAGGCAGACCAGCTGCCAAATTCTTCATACCAGGTGCTCATGCGAACCTTGTCGCTGGTGGTATCGAATTTGTTGCCGGTTATACCGACCGCCTCGATGATAATTGGCGGCGCACTGTCGACTACAAGGGTTGCATGATAATACGGGCCCCTGGTCATCATGCAGATAAAGTTTTCATTTATATCCTTCTGCTTCTGTGGCCCGGTCAGATAAATGTCTCCACGTTGCGATGAGGTTACGATTTTGCACATTTTTTCGTCATTACAGTATCTTTTAGCCCAGTCGAGCATTCTGACCGGGTTGCCGAAGTCGCGCGAATAGTGACCGTTGCCGTTCGGATAGAAACTCTTGCAAAGATTTTTTGCCGCAGTCAGCCCGCCATCTTTGCCCGTAAAGGGCTCTTTGCCGTCAAGACAGCGTTTAAGAACCGGGTAGTAATAAGGCAGCAGGCGCATGCCAAGAAACTTTTGCTCTTCGGCCGTCAGATCGAGGGTCGCGCTGGCAAGAATTCCGGAAACATCAACATTTTTTCCGGAGGAGATCACTACAGTTTTTACCTCAAACGGATTCTGCTGGGCTGTAACCGGTGTCGAAATACTGGCGACCATCGTAAAAGCCAGCAGACCTGAAACAAAGAAAAACCCCAATCTTTTTTTTATCATGATTGCATGCTCCGGCCGGGAATTTAATAACGTACAATTATACCCTCTTTGCCTGAAAAAGTTTAACTTTCCGCCAAAAGCGATTCTGATTATTAAATAATGTTCGCCGGTTTGTTGGTGTAGCTGCCTGCTTTTTAGGGTAACTTTGAATAAATTCACGGTGTTTTTCTCTGTTTTTGTGTTCGAAACTCTTCCTGTAAGTGGCAAATTGGTGTATAAATGTCTATTAAACCTTTGCTGGAGTCAATTATGAATCTCGTATATCTCTCACCTCATTACCCTTCTCATTATTCACAGTTTGTTGAATCACTGGCACGCCACGGTGTCAAGGTGTTCGGCATATCAGATCTGCCTGATGAAGCACTTGACCCGAGAGTGCGCCGCTCTCTCAGCGGTCACTATCGTGTTGACAAGCTCGAAGATGAGCAGCAGGTCATCAATGCAGCTGGTTTTTTTAAAGAACACCTCGGCGGAATCGACAGGGTAGAATCACACCTCGAACCCTGGATCGAGCTTGAGGCACTGGTGAGAGATGCGTTCAACATAACCGGTCCGAAATCTGAGCAGTTGCAGTTTATCAAACGCAAATCAAAGATGAAGGAAATCTTCTCAAAAGCAGGAGTCCCGGCCGCCCGTGGTATCGTGGTCAAAGATTTGAAGCAGTGCCAGGATTTCATTCATGGGCATTACCCTGTTTTTGTAAAGCCAGACATCGGGGTTGGGGCAGCAGACACTTATACCATCCGCAATGAAAAAGATCTGAAAGACTTTTTTGCCGTTAAACAGCAGTATGACTATTTCATGGAAGAATTTGTCGATGGCGATCTGCAGTCTTTTGACGGGCTCACAGACAAAGATAACAATATAGTTTTCTGCACTTCACATGTTTTCAGCAACGATATTCACAAGGTCGTCAAAAATAACGAGAATGTGTCTTACTACTCTCAGATAGACATTCCAGCCGAAATCGAGAAGTATGGCAGAGCAATTGTGAAGGCCGCCGATGTACGCGAAAAGTTTTTCCATATCGAATTTTTCAAGCTGAAAAACGGCAAATACCAGGCCCTCGAAATTAATATGAGACCGCCCGGTGGTCTTACTACCCACATGTTTAACTTCGCATGTGATATCGACGTGTATGACTGGTGGGCATCGATCATGGCCGGTCACAACCCGCAGCGGCCGTTCAGCCGCAGATATCATTGTGCTTTTATCGGCCGCAAGCATAATCGGCCTTATAAATATTCACACGATCAGCTTTATGCCAAATGGGGCGATCGCATTGTTCACAGTCAGCCAATGGCTCCGATTGAATACGATGTAATGGGGCACTGGGGTTACCTGGCCCGCTCGGCCAATCTTGACGAGCTCAAAGACATCATTCGCGATATAACCTGGGAGGCCTGATGAACAGGGAATACAGAACCATTCCCGGCACTGTCCTGGGGCGACCGATGGAGATGCTTGTTTATGGCACTTCAGGCAAGCCGGTTGTCGTTTTTCCCTCTCAGGAGGGCCGGTTTTTTGACTACGAAAACTTCGGCATGATCGATACGCTGGCCCCTTTCATTCAGAGCGGCAAAATTCAGGTTTACTGCATCGACAGCATCGATCACGAAAGCTGGTTTTCGCGCTCCAACCCGGTTGACAGGGTCAAGCGGGCGAACGATTATGACCTGGCTGTCAAAAATGATGTTGTTCCTCACATCTTGAAAGATGGCCATGAGGGTGCCGGAATAATGGCGCATGGTTGCAGTTTTGGCGCTTTTCATACGGCCAATTTTGCCCTGCGCCAGCCCGAGGCCTTTGATTCTGGTATCGCTTTGAGTGGTTGCTACAATATCGAGTTTGCGATGCAGGGGTTTTACAGCAACGAAATGCATCTGCATAACCCGATGCGTTACAGCGCTGACTTAAAGGGCAAAGAGATTGTCAGCAGGCTCAAAGAAAATCTTCTTGTCATTTGTAGCGGCCAGGGAGCCTGGGAAGAATGGACAGGCGAAGCGATTCAGATGTGCAATAACCTCAGTGAAGCCGGGGTTCCGGTTCTTCTCGATCTTTGGGGTTATGACGTGAATCACGACTGGCCATGGTGGAAAAAGATGATTGTGTATTTTCTCAATAAGTTTGATCGTGCCGGGTTTCTGACCTCGCATCATCGCATGACTGCAACCCAAAGCAGCGAGTTTCTTCACAATTTCCATTCGCTCTGACAGCTAAAATTCACTCAGGGACAACCTGCTCAGGTACAACCCAATGAACACCAACCAGAAAATGCAGCCGGCCAGTCGGGTGCAGATGTTTTGATGCAATTCACCCCGATCTCATTGAAAACTGCTTAACAGCTTCGAGTTTTCGGGCCGTAAAGGAGCAAAAAAGTGGCCAATGCAAAATTTGCCGATGCTTATTTTAAAATGGGTGCAGGCTTTATTGTTCGCTGGCGCCGCCTGCTTTTTACGCTGCTTGTAATTGTCTCGGTTGGTGGATTGTTTTTTGCCCGCAACATAAGCATCGATAACAGCCTTGAATTGTGGTTTCTCGAAGGAGACCCGGCTCTCGAAGCCTATAATGAGTTCAAAAAGAAATACGGCAATGACGAAGTCATTCTGGCAATGGTTGATTGCACAAAAGATGGCATGTTTTCTCCTGCGATGCTCACGGCCATTTACAAGGCTTCAAAGGCTATAGAAGATGACAAAGAAAATTTCAAGAGGGTTTTAAGCGTCGGGTTGTCGCCATATATCGGTTTGAACGGTAATGATATTACTATCGAAGACCTGATGAATGGCCCGGTCAACACTCTAGATGAGGCCGAAGAAATTCGCCGCCGCTTTTTTGATGACCCTTTCAAACAAAGAATTCTGCAGAACGCCAGTTCCACCTGGGCGATTATTATTGCCGAACCGGTTGCCACCCCGGACATGGATGACCGCCGCCCATTCATTATTGAATCGGTGCGCAGCAAACTTTCGGGATTCAATTTTCGCCTTGCCGGCATGGGGGTAATGTACAATGAATTGAATCGCCTGAGTGTCCAGGATGGGGCAGTGTTTAACGCAGTTGCCTATGTTGCGATTGCAACTCTGATCTTTATTCTCTATCGTTCCTGGGTTTTTCTGTTCATGGCACTCGGGGCAATGTTTTTCAGTGGCCTGGGTTTTCTGGGTTTTTACGGGCTGTTCGGGCAGAATTTTAACATGGTCACCATTGTTCTGCCGACTCTGATGATGATTCTTTCTGTTTCTGACGTGGCCTATGCCTACAATAACTATTGTTTTAACTCCGCCCACGTGAAGAAGAATCGCGAAGAAGGCCTGGAACACGTATTTTACGAAGTTCTTTCTCCGTGCCTTTTTACTTCACTGACCAATACTGCCGGGTTTCTTGCCCTCGTTACCAGCCCTCTCGATGTTCTCAGAGTGTTTGGTGCCTTCGCCGGGTTTGCCTGTATGGCTGAATACGTCGTTTCGATGATTGTAGTAGCTTTCGTTCTTGGCCAGATTGAACTCAAAGAAGAAATGCAGATACGCAGACCCTTTGAGACCCCGGTGAACTGGTGGATGCAGAGAATGCCGCGTTACTACGTTCACATTCTGGTTATTTTTGCAATTCTTTCTGCTATATCGGTTTATGGTATCAGCCGTCTGCAGGTCGATACCTATTCAATGGGTTTTTTGCATGAAAGCAACGCGATAAGACGGGATAGCGACGCTGTTGAAAGCACCTATGGCAACTACCTGCCACTCGAAGTGCGCTTGCTGACGGGGCAGAGCGAAGGGGTGAAAAAGGTTGAGTTCTTGAAGCGTCTTGAACAGACGATTATCGATCTCGAAGCGGTGCCCGGAATTGAAAAGCCTGCCTCGATACTCGATGTTCTGAAGAAGATGAATCAGATCATGAGTAATGGTGATGTGGCTCAGACCTATGTCGTGCCCGCCAGTGATGAAGCGGTCAGTCAGTTGTTGATGCTCTATGAATCAGACCCTGATAACGACCTTGAATATATGACCGATAACCCTGATTACTCTGAAACTCGCCTGACCGTGCGCGTGCCCATGGTCAGTGCTGCCGGCCTTTTCAAGTTTGAAGAAAAAGCCCGCGAAATTCTCGGCAGAAATTTTGCCGGAACCTCAACCACCTGGAAATTTGGCGGCTATGTTCCATTATACGCACGCATCATCAGCTATGTGACCTGGAGCCAGGTCAGCAGTTTTGCCACTGCTTTCATTTTTGTTTTCGGGGCCATTGCCATTTTGTTCAAACGCTTTAAAGCTATGGTTCTGGTAGTGTTGCCCAATATTTTCCCGATAATTTTTACCCTCGGTTTTATGGGTTTGACCGGCATCAAGCTTGACATCGCCACTGTGACCATTGCCGCCATTGCCATGGGTATTGTGGTTGATGATACGATTCATGCTCTTTACCTTTTTTATGATCCTTCCAGATCAAAATTCGCTCCGGTTGAAGCGGTTGTAGATGGCATCAGAGAAGCAGGCCCGGCTATAGTTGCCACTTCTCTTATCTATTCGATTGGTTTTCTTTTTATGGTCTTTGCCAGCATCAAATCAATAATATTCTTTGGTCTGCTGCTGTCGATGACCATTATCGTCGCCCTGATCTGCGAAGTGACTATCTTACCGGCTCAGGTCTGCCTGCTGCATAGATTTCTTTCGTCAGATTTCGCTGCAAAGACCACCAACACAGCCTCAACCTCAATCGGTTCATCTGACGAGTAAGTCGAGTTTGCGGGTAGACATTTCTGGCTTAATAGTTATATATTAGTCTTGAACTTATCAGGTCGGGGGTTTTGAGTATGGCTGTTATGCTTACCTGCCCTTCCTGTGGCAATCAGATCACACAGATCACCCGGTCGCCACAGGTTCTTGTCTGCCCGGCATGCAACACCACCAGCTTTCTTCAGAATGGCAGACTGGAAGACGTTGGCAAATCTGCCATTCTTACAGATATTCCCAGTATTTTTCAGATTAACAGGACCTATCGTCACAAAGACTGGAAGTTTTCTCCGGTTGGACGCGTCAGATATGATTATGGCGATGGCTGGTGGGATGAATGGTATGTCAGGGGCGAGAACGGCAAAGAGAGCTGGGTTTCCGTTGACGAAGGCGAAATTGCCATCGAAGTTCTTGTCCAGGAAGGGTTAAATGTGCCACCATTCGAAAAGCTTTCGGTTGGCGGTGTTTTGATGATAAATCGCCAGCGGATGACAATTATCGAAAAGAACCGCTGCACCATGATCGGAGCTCAGGGCGAACTGCCTTTCAAAGTGATTCCCAACGAAACCTATGATTATGTCGATCTGCTTGGCCCGAAAAGATCGTCATTTACCATAGAATACCAGGCTGGCGGGGTTGAATGTTACAAAGGTGTCTGGGTCGACCCCTTCGAAATCGCAGAGGCTTGATCGATGGCAGCAATAATGGCAAAACCTTCCCTGAAAACTCTCAAATGCACGCAATGTGGCGGTGCTATTGAGCTGCGTGGCGGCCATAACGTCAGATCTATTGTCTGCCAATATTGTGGCTCATGCCTTGACAGCAAAGATCAATTCAAACTTATACACAAGTTTCTAAACCAGAAACGCCCTTTCATGCCACTTAAGATCGGTGCCTCAGGCAAACTCAAAGGCATTCTTTTCACGGTCATAGGTGTTTTGCAATACGAAGAACGCGAGGCTGGCGAATTCTTTCGCTGGCTTGAATACCTGCTTTTTTCGCCGACCCATGGCTATGTCTGGCTATGTTTTGAAGACGGGCACTGGGTAATGATGCATGAAGTGAAAGATCTTCCCGAAACCCAGGTCGAAATCGTCAGCCCGCGGAAAACCAGATTCAAGGCACGTGATAAGACCTTCAAGGTTTTTGAAAATGCTCAGGCGCACATTTCTTATGTCGAGGGTGAACTGACCTGGCAGGCAAAACAGAACGAAAAGATTCTCTATCTCGATGCGGTGTGCCCGCCATACATGTACTCAATCGAAATGCGTGGCTCCGAACAGGAGTTCTTCTGGGGTGAATACATCAGTGTTAAAGACATAAATGCCGGTTTCAGAATCGAAAGTTTTGAGCCGGCAACAGTATTCTCCTGTCAGCCATTTGTGGTCAGCCCTTTGTTCGAAGCCCTTTCGAAAGGGGCGCTCATTGCTTCAGTCATAACTCTGGTGATGTATTTTCTCATTTCGTCGAGCGGCACTCCGGTTATGCAGCATCACTTTGGCAACCAGCTGTTTGCCGATGGCGAAACCTCAAAAGAGTTCAAGGTCGATAAGCCCGGCTCCCTATATGGCATTACTGTCCACACGCCCAATCTCAAAAATGCCTGGTCATTTTTTGATGTGCGGGTTGTTGACCGCGACGAAACAAATAAACTTTTTACCATGCCCACAACCCTGTCGTTCTATGATGGCTATGAAGACGGTGAATACTGGTCTGAAGGCGATACTGAGGTGGTTTCGTATTTCCGTATTCCCGAAGCTGGTGAGTTCAAACTCGCTGTTGATGGCGAAGGTGGGACAGGCGAAGAACCCGCCGAGGGTTTCTCGCTTTCCGGCGTAAATGTTTCGATTCGCGAGGGGGTCAGACTTGGCCACTATACCCTGACCTGGTTTGTGCTGTGCCTGCTGGCGGCGGCTCCCTATTTCGTCAAATATATGCTTTTCGAACAGTCACGCTGGCATGACGATGAGGAGGATGACGATTGATATGAATAAAATGGCATTGATGTTTGCGGGTGTGTTCTGTCTGGTAACCGTTCTGGCAATTGCTACAGATTTTATGCGCCCTGAGGGCTTTTCGACCACTCCCGAAATCAAAAAGGAAAAAAACGTTCGCGAGCGCAGTGTTTATATGCACGGCACTCATCGTGGTTTTATGCATGGCAAGTAATTAACGCCTGAGTATTTCGCAGATTCAACATACAACTGGAGCAGAAAACATGGGAAACAATATTGCAGAACTTTCAGCCGGCCCGATTCTTTCTACTATCGTTTACTCGGTAATCGGCCTCGTAATTTACATGATCGCTTTCTGGCTGATCTGCAAAATTTCACCGTTCTCAGTCAGAAAAGAAATCGAAATAGATCAGAACACTTCACTCGGCATTATTATCGGTTCGGTAATGATCGGTCTGTCGATTATTATCGCTTCTTCTATGCATTGATGCAGGCTTTTTGAGTCAGGTTGTCTTTCCGGTTGTCGTTCTTCGATCAATAAAGCTGCCACCATGTTGTGTTGACCGGTAATGATATCCTCTGGATAATCTCGCCTGACTGCTGAGGGCAGCTGTTCTGATGCTGATAAACCCTTTTGCGGGTTTATTGTTGTCTTCGTTAATCTGAAAGGTTAAGGCAGTGCAGGTATTTCTTTTAGCCGCCGTATTTTTTATTGCAGTCTGTGGGCTGGTATACCAGCTGCTCGCCGGTACTATTTCGAGTTATCTGGCAGGTGATTCTGTCTACCAGTTTTCATTGGTTATCGGCCTGTTCATGAGCTCGATGGGTCTGGGTTCTTTTCTTTCGCGCTTCATCAATAACCGGCTACATGACTGGTTTATTTTTGTTGAGATTATGACCGGCATGGCGGGTGGTTTGAGCTCCATCATTCTCTTCGTCGCCTTCGCGCAGATAGACAATTACACGCCCTTTCTGCTGATGGTGTCGGTTACCATCGGCACTTTGATCGGGCTTGAGCTGCCAATTATTCTGCGCATCGTCAAAGAGCACAATACGCTTAAAATCGTTGTTTCAAACGTTATGACTGCAGATTATGCCGGTGCTCTGTTCGCGTCGCTGCTTTTTCCGCTGGTTCTGGTGCCGAGACTTGGCTTGATAAGAACCAGTCTGATGTTTGGCTCAATGAACGTTGCGGTGGCCGCAGCGGCAATTTATGTGTTTCGTGAACGTCTTACCGCCCGCAGAAATCTCGTAATTCTGGCCGCAACCGGGATTATTCTTCTCAGCACCTGCTTTGTCTACGCAGACAACATTTCGACCTTTACCGAAGACACCCTCTACAAAGACGATATAATTTATGCCGCAACTTCTCCTTATCAGAGGGTTGTGGTGACCAGAACCCGAAATGATCTGCGCATGTTCATCAATGGCAGCATTCAGTTCAGCAGCCAGGATGAATATCGTTACCATGAAGCGCTGGTTCTGCCTGCCATGTCTGCTGCACATTCACGCAGGAATATTCTGGTAATTGGCGGCGGTGATGGTCTGGCCGCCCGCGAAATTCTCAAATTCAACGAAGTTGAAAAGATCACCATCGTTGATATTGACCCGGCTATTACTGATTTTGCCCGCGATAACCAGCTGATGCGTGGTTTGAATCTTGATTCGATGCGCAATCCTAAGACCCTTATCGTTAACGACGATGCCTGGAAATACCTCGAAGGGGTTCAGGAAATTTATGATGTTATAATAATTGATCTGCCTGACCCTGATAACCTCTCGCTTAGCCGGCTCTATTCAAAATCTTTTTACCGCCTCCTGTCTCAAAAACTGGCACGTGGAGGAAAAATTGTCACTCAGGCGACCTCACCTCTCTATGCCCATAAGGCTTTCTGGTGCATCAATAATACTCTGGCTGCCGTTGAAAATCCTTTGTTCAAGGCTGAGAATGCATCAGAGACAGTTCGTCTGCAACCCCATGCCTACCATTGCTATGTACCGTCGTTTGGCAGTTGGGGGTTTGTGATGGCTTCAAACACCCCTCTCAAATGGCAGGATATCGAAGTTAAGGTTCCGGCCAGATTTGTAAATTCAGAGTTTATCAAGGTCATGAACCGGTTTCCGCCAGATTTGGCACATGTCGACACCGATATTAATACAATCGACACTCATGTGGTCAGCATTTATTACGAGGAAGGCTGGGAAAAATGGTCGCTTTAAGGGTCAATTCAAGATGAAAACCCCAACTTCAATTCATATTATTGCT
>JAQUZA010000606.1 GCA_028691595.1 Candidatus Rifleibacteriota bacterium | reverse complement strand
TATGACTTCTGAGAAATTACAGAATGAGCACCGATCTCAAGCTCGCCAAGGGTATAAAGGGTGACCTCGTCGCCAATCCAGGAATAGTCACCGATAACCAGTTTCCATGGGTAGGTAATTGTTGCTGAAGGGCGCACCAGAACATTTTTGCCGATTCGGGCACCGAACAGACGCAGGAGAAAAACCCGCCAGCGATAGCATACCTGTGGCGACCAGCGGAAAAGGGTTGCCTGTATCAGCCACCACAGCTGAACTATCAGACTGGAGCGGCCGCGAAAATTGGCCGGCAGAAGGAACTGGTCAAGATTTTGAATTTCTTCGAGTCTTGAGTCTTTGCTCATATATTTTTGCATCGATGAGAAATCTGAACCAGAAATCTTTCAGAAAGAAAAAGATAAGCCCCTCGATTCCATCAAGGAAGCCGAGTTTAAGAAAATATCGATAAAAGAAAAGCAGAAACGGTCGGACAAACAACGGAAAGCGCTCATAGACAGTGCGCCAATAACGTTGTTTTTCAATCGGGTTTCCTTCAGCATTACCCTGGATTCGGCCGACACGCTCATTGGCTGCCAGCTCTGCAACTTCAGCATCAGCCCATTTATTGTGCCTGACTACCCATTCGCTGAGCGTCGCACAAACGTAATCCACCATGGGGTTCTTCAATTTTCCGGTCTGACCTTCCACGTAGAAATGCTGATCGTATTTACGATCTTCGCAATGGCCACAGACTTTTCTGAACAACCTCATATGCCATATCGGATACATAGCCCCATAATAGATCTTGCGGCCAAGAAAAGCCGGCATGCGTGGCAGAAAAAAACCATCTACTTCGGGGTTGTCTGGCAGACTTCTAATTTCTTCTACCAGTTCTGGTGACATGACTTCGTCTGAATCAAGGTGTAGCTGCCATTCGTAGAGGCATTCACAGTTGGTAATCGCCCAGTTACGCTGTTTGCCATAATGTTCGAACGGATGGGTAGTTATTTTCACGCCAAGCCGCTGAAGAATTGCGACCGTCTGATCGGTGCTGAATGAATCGACGGCATGCACGTCATCCGACACCTGCAGGGCAGCCCGTATGGTGTCTTCGATATAAGCTTCAGAATTAAATGTCAGAACGATTACCGAACATTTCATAACAGATTTGATTGTAAGTTAAATACGGTATCTTTTCAACATTATTGAGTTCTGCACAATAACTGTGAGTTTTAAAACCGGTGCAGTCATCAGACCGGTCTCTTATGCCGAATGGAAACTTTAAAGGATCAATCTGTAACAGGAGAGAACCCTAGAATGGTCAGAATCTGGCGAAGAGGTCTGATGATGAAATAGCACCACAGCCAGGGCGGGCGCAGCATGATGAACCTGAAATCACTGTCTGATGGTTGGGAAGCAGCGACTGCCAGAAACTTCAATCTTGCCTTCCAACCGTCACGGCAGGCAAGTTCGAGAAGCATGCTGCCGGCCCTATTGTTGTCGGATTTGCCGGTCATCAGCCGTCGATACAGTTTCAGAGCGATAAGGCGGCTTGGCCTGTCATTAGTAAGGGCTTCAGCAGCTGGCAGGGGAAGAACGAGGCCGAGCACCAGAACTGCCAGGTTAAGTGCCACGGCAAGCATGCGCCGTGAACCGGTTTCGCTGGCCCTGCTAAAAAGACGGTGATAATCGATATGCGGGGAAGCGGCCACCAGGCCTGCAATATCACAGACCAGGCGCAGTTCGTTCCAGACATGCATGGTGTGATGGGCTGCAATAATCAGTAGACATTCTTCGGCCGGAAGGGTTTTAACTGAAACCCCATAAATATCGACCATTGGGAATTCATCCCAGGAGGCAGCCTGAATCTGAGCACTCAAAAAATCGTCAACAAAGTAGGCATGAAAAAAACGCCAGTGAATATCCACACCTGTTCCATCCGGGCTAACCAGCTGGAATTCGACATGATAACGTCTCTTCAATTGATTGAACGCTGCAGGCCAGTCATTTCTGCAGACAAACCCTTTTTCGACAAGAAGTTGTTTCAACCTTTCAGCTTCATTCCAGTTTTTTACCAGAAGATCGATGTCGCAATAACGCCGGGCAGCCGGATGTCCGTGAATGAACACAGACAATGCCGCTCCCTTGAAGAACAGCACTTCCAGGCTGTTGTTGCGGCAAAGATCGGCGACTGCCCTCAGAACCGCGCAATTGCGCATGGCGACGATGCCAGCCCGGCGTTTCGCCTGCAGCAGAATTTCCCTGTCTGCAACATTCAGGTCACCCACCTGCTGCAATTCATCGCAAATCAGCCATTCCACCCCATGTGCTACCGCCAGTTCAAGCAGGGCACCCACCTTTTCTGACGAATTTGACCCTATGGAAAGCTGCCGAAATGAACCAGCCCGGCCCCGCAAAATTTTAACAAGCTGCCGCATCGATTGCTCAGACACTCAACCCTCCTTATCCGGGGAAGGAATGTTGTCTGAGTGAACATCAACCTTCTTGTGGCTCATGATGATGCAAATTCGTCTGCTCATGAACTCGTGCAGGTTCTTCATGATTCTCGCGGCAGTGTGACCATCGACGGCGGCAAATGGCTCATCGAGAATCAGCAGTGCCGGGTTCCGCAAAACGGCACGCACCAAAGCCAGACGTTGCCG
>JAQUZA010000605.1 GCA_028691595.1 Candidatus Rifleibacteriota bacterium | reverse complement strand
TCGTTCTCACTTTTTCAAAAGAAGGTGGCCCATGTTGCGAAAAACTGCTCTGATTGTGCTTTTTACCCTCGCATCCCTGACCCTTCATGCGTTTGACGGCGCAGCTTTTACCGGCGCTTTGAACGAGCTGTCAGAAGGTATTTCACAAACCGCTTACACATTGAGTGAACGTGCGGACAGCGCCGAACGCGAAGCTTATTCAGCCGCCGCCGATCGCGCCGACCGCGCCGAAAAACATATCAGAGATATTCTTGGCACCATTAACAGCAACGAAGACTTTGCTGCCGCCCAGCAGACCCTTGCTGATTATGCAGCCGCAGGCACACTTAATTCTCATACAGTATCAGTGGTAGAGAAAATGTTGCAGCAGCGCGCTTCTTTTATCAGCAGTTCCTCACCCACAGCTTCTGCCGTAAGTCTCAGCACAAGCGGAAGCGCTGCCGCTGCTCCCCAGCAACTTCTCAACAGCAGACAGCGCCGCATGGTCATGATAGATGTGCCGGTTGTTGAGGCCGTTCTTTCTCTTGAAGACACCAAGCAGAACCGTCGCCTTGACAATCTTAAAGAGATCTTCAAACGCCATAACTGCCGCATCCTTTCAGATGCCAGCAATGAAAGTGGCGATAACCCCCTGCATGTGTTCTATTTTTCGGGCAAAAAATACGTTGTCGACGCTTTGCTTGGCCATTTTGGCGGCGACGTGGTAATGGGTGATCTCAAAGCCGTTGTCAGAATAACCACCGGTGGTTTCTGGTCCGGCAAAAAGAGCCTTGATTTTTCAATCAGCCCCAAAGCCGGCAGCAGCGTCATGGGCGAGCTTTCCTGGTATAAATCGGTAGTTGAAAGAGACCCGGCAAAATTTCTGGCCGAAAATAACTACAGTGAACTTGCAACCCTGGGTTCAACCGAAAACGTTGCCGGCGAGAAAAAGATTCTTCTCAAGAACGCGACTGCTGAAATCTGGGTAATGTCAAAGAACGGCACCGTTCGCAATGCCATCTACAAAAGCAGTAGTGATCTTGGCGACATTTATGTCAACGCCCGCTGAACGCAAAAATGGGAGAAACAAAAATGAATTTTAATAAAAACAGGCTTCTGACAGGTATTTTTACTGCAGGTCTCGCTTTAAGCTCTTTTGTTGCCCAGGCCGCCGAAGAAAAAGATATCGCTGACCTCGAAAAACAGCTGATTCAGGCAGAATCAAAACTTCTCGAACCTGAACTTCGCCTCGACAAACTTCAGCAGGATCGTTCGAAATATGACGGTGCGAGTGGCTGGTTTCAGGGAAGCAAAAAGAAAGCCCTCGACTCTGAAATCGAAAAAAACAAGACTCTGGTTGACCAGCAGTATGCAGCAATGCGCAGCACCGCCGAGCAGGTGCAGAAAATGGTTTTTGCGGTTGCCCAGACTTTTGAAAAACATGGTCAGTATGCCAAGGCAATCGAATACTACCTCAAAGTAGAGAACCGCAACGATTCTGTCAGAGAGAGAATTGCTTCATGTTATAAAGCCGCCGCTGATTATCAGCAGGCAATTAAATGGCTTCTCGAAATGCAGCGAAACGACACAGTTCTTCTTGAAGTCGTTGATTGCTGCAAACTTGACAATTCAATGAAAGAGGCCGTCTACTGGCTGTTCGAAATTCTCAAACCATGGTCAGAAAACAGCGCCGAGCTCGCAGCCCTCGACCTGATTGAAAAATACGACTATCCACAGCGCCAGCACGATTACCCCGATTTCTTCAGACGACTTTCCGATGTCTACATTGCCAAGTCGGTTGCGGCCTATCAAAGCAACTTTCTCCAGGCCACCAGAGATTACCGCAAAGCTGTTGAACTTCTGGCTACAGATATGAACGAAACGCCATCACTGGTGAGCTTTGCCATTCTTGACCGCCACCAGAACGATTATCGCGCTGCTCTTGAGATTCTCGACCGCCAGAAAGAAGCAGCCGAACGCAATTTTGAAGATAAGGTGCGCAGGGCCAGACAGGAAATCGACGATGCCGAAGACAATCTGCGTCGAGCCCGCATGGATGCAGACCGCGATTACGAAAGTCGCCTGCGCAACGCTGAACACACTGCCCGGCGTGCTTCAGACAAACTCAATGAAGTAAAGGGCAATACCGCTGCAACTCCAGAAGAACTCAAAAGAGCTCAGCAGATGCTCGACAATGCTAATCGCGACCTTGAGCACATCAGGCGCAACCGTGACGAAATAATTCGTGAATACATGCGCCCCTATCATCGCGAAGTTGAAGAAGCCAGAGATGCTTATGACCGCCTGCTTGCAAACCGCACCAGGTTCATTGAAGAATACATTGCCCCTTACAAACGTCAGGTTGCTGAAGCTAAAAAGTCATTCGATCTGATCAAAACCCTTCACGACGCAAACTTTAAATAAGAAACCCTGATTAAAAGTCCCCGTATACGTCTGGTATACGGGGACTTTTTTATCAGCCCGGGTTTTTGAGCAAAAATCTCTTTATCAGCTCGTATTTTGGCCCCTCTTCGAGAAGAGTGCTCTTGAATAGGGAAAAACTATCTACCTGCCAGTCAGCACGAAACTTGCGAAGAATTTTGCGGGCTCTGCCTGTTCTACAACGGGCAAGAGTTAGATGCGCCTTCATCTTTTTCTGATCGGCGAG
>JAQUZA010000051.1 GCA_028691595.1 Candidatus Rifleibacteriota bacterium | reverse complement strand
AAAACTGCATAATCAAGCATGCAATAGACCCAACATTCTTGATTATCAAATTTAAGTTATTATCAACAACAAAAGCCACAGCACGTCAAGATATCTACTTTTAATAAAATACTGATAAAAGCATTTTCTTGCCAGCCACAGTATTATCATAAAACAAAAGAGCATAAACATATCAAAATTCAGATAAAAACATTAAGACAAAAAAAGCATCAGCTATTCCCCAGAGCGAACCACCAAAAAATTGATAAAAAAAAACAAACATAAGCAAAAATTCTATCTTCTTGTGAATTCGTAAGCAAGAACACTAAAAGATAGCGCTTCGAATCCCCTTTTTGCATGTCCCCGCGGCCTTTTCTGCCGGCTTCTGTGATCTTACTCATTGAATACATCATGGCCGATTTAAGCACATTAAAAATGCAAATCCTGCCCGATAAGCTTACACCCCTTTGCCACTGGCCAATATTTACGACCCGTGCAATTTTGTATTAAGTATTTCCGGTCAGTTTCCGATACTTCTAAAGACGCAGCAAAAGGCGATGCCGTCAGCTGAAACCACAGCGACTGTCGCCACAAGATAACAGGAGGCAGCTCTTTGTTCAGTTATATTTTTCAGGGAATTCTTCAGGGTTTAACCGAATTTTTGCCGGTTTCGAGTTCGGGTCATCTGACGCTGTTTCAGCATTTCAGCGGCAGCCATGATCTTGAAACAAATATGCTTACAGATATTTCCCTGCATTTCGGCACGCTGCTCGCCGTAATTTTCTTTTTCAGGGCCGACCTCCTCCCCTACTTCACCCCAGCCGGCTGGAAAGATGCCGCCCGCCGCAGGGTTGCATTTCTAATAATTGCCGGCAGTATACCAACTGCAATCATTGGCCTCAGTTTCAAGAAGAACTTTGAAGCCCTTTTCTCGATGCCTAGGGCTGTTTGTATTGCACTTTTCCTTACCGGCACTATACTGCTGATTTCTGAAAAGCTGAAAAAGCACAGCAGTCAGACCGAGCTTTGCAAACTTTCGTGGTTTCGATCACTTGCAATCGGAGTAGCCCAGGGTCTTGCCATTACCCCCGGGATCTCGCGCTCAGGGTCAACGATTGCAGCAGGCCTGCTGCTCGGCTTAAAAGGTGAAGAAGCAGCAAAATTTTCCTTTCTGCTGATGATACCTGCAGTTGGTGGTGCCACTCTTCTTGAGTTCAAAGATCTTGCCAAAACCGGTTTGCCGGCGAACCTCGACCTTACAGGTCTTGTTTCTGGAACCCTCGCCGCAACACTCACCGGTTTTCTGGCACTGAAGTTTCTTGTTTACATAATTAAAGAGCAAAAATTGTCATACTTTTCCTATTACCTGTTTCTGGTCTCGATTACCAGCTTCATTCTCATTCAATTTGCGGGGAAATAACCATGAGTACCAAAAAAATCTTGCTGCCCGAAAGCAATGTCAAAGAACGCAGCCGGGTTCGACGTTCAAAAGTCGAAGAAAGCATAGAAAAAGAAAGGCGACCGGCCACCACCAGGGGAAGCACCCGCAATACCCCCAGGTCAATGCCTATGGTCACAGACATCCGACAGCGCAATGAAGCTGTCGGTCTTGTGCTTGTAGGTGTCAGCGCCTTTTCTCTTTCCCTTATTCACTATATCAGCTCATCAAAGATCCCCGGCATCATCAACGCCTGCATGATTTATCTGGGAATAGGAGTATATATTCTGCCCATTCTCGTCGGGCTTATGGGTGTGCAAAGATTTCTCGAACGGCCCTTTCAGAATCTCAGCTGGCGGCTGGCCGGCTGCCTTGGGGTCATGACCTTCGGCCTTGGCCTGCTTGGGCTTGAAGGCGGCAAAGTTGGGGTTCACACCTTTGAGTTGTTCGCACGCTTTTTCGGGCCAGTTCCGAGCAAAGTTCTTTTCGTATCCCTGGTTCTCTCATCGCTGATATTTGCCCTCGACATACTCTACAAGGATGTGCTGGCCGGCACTCTTGTAATAGCAAGTCTCTTGACGCGCCTGGCTTTCTTTTTATGGGAAATAACCCTGGCCCTGCTTTCAATGCTGATTGGTGCGGTAAAAACCACCGGCGATCTCATCGCCGCGGTATTTGGCCGGATCAAACAAACCTGGCAGGAGCAGGAAATAGACCCTGAAGGGCAGTTGGGCAAACTGCTTTCCTTCAGACCACGCGGTTCTGCCACTGAAGAACTTTGTGAAGAGACTGCCGCTGTTGGTAATTCTTCAGCCGCTTTCTCAAAAGATGAAGAAGAAGCGACCATTATTCCTGTTCCTCAGTGCTGGCAGGCAAACAACGAAATGACCGGCAACGATATCCCCTCCCCTACCCCGGCTGAAAAAGTTCACGCCCCCGCTATTTCCGGGGTTTCGGTTCAGGTTGCCAGCATTACCACCGAATGCGTTTTTGCAGCACCTTCAGGATCACCGGTTCATGCAGTTCAACCCGGCAAGACTGAAGAAGAAATGCGGGTTATTGTCAGCTTCGAAGATGATGAAGAAAATGAAGATGACGACTGTGTAGACGAAGACACCTATGATGACCTTTCAGATGGTGAAGAGTCTGGGGCACCCGAATCGGTAAACTCCAGGAATGGCGTACAAACTGTTTCTCGTGAAACAGAATCAGAAGAAGAACCTGTATATCTTGATGATAACAGGATTGACCACGAACTAAAAAAAGACGTGCACGATAAACGTCCGGAAAAAACAAATCGCTATGCTGATGCACAGCTTCCGCCACTTGAAATCCTAAAGGTTCCACCGCCACGCGATATTTCTGATGCCCAATCAGACTTGAGTCAGCGTTCAGCATTTCTGCTGAAAACCCTTGAAGAATTCGGAATCAAGGCAACCGTAACCGCTATCGTTGAGGGCCCGGCAGTTTCGAGATTTGAGCTGAAACCCGCTGCCGGAGTCAAAGTTTCACGCATAACCGCACTCGATAACGACATTGCTCTGGCTCTGGCCGCCTCCTCAATTCGAATCGAAGCCCCGATACCCGGCAAGCCGGCACTTGGCATCGAAATACCGAATGCCAACCCAACCCCGGTTTATTTTTACGACCTGTTAAAAAATGACAAGTTCAAAAAGAACCCGGTGCCACTCAACCTGGCTTTGGGGGTAACCATCAACGGGCAACCTGTATTTGCAGACCTCTCAGACATGCCTCATCTGCTCATAGCAGGGTCAACAGGGTCTGGCAAATCGGTATGCGTTAACACAATAATTGCCAGCATTCTGTTTCAGGCACGTGCCGACCAGGTCAAATTCGTCATGATCGATCCTAAAATGGTTGAACTCTCAACCTATAACGGAATCCCCCACCTCATCGCTCCGGTGGTAACCGAGCCCGAGCGTGCCGCGGCGGCTCTTGCCTGGGCGGTTGAAGAAATGACCCGTCGTTATGACGTTCTGGCCGGCTGTGGCTGCAAAAAAATCACAACCTATAATGAAGAACTTGAACGGCTTCGCAAAGAGATCGACCCCGATCTTGAGCCTATGCCCTTTATCGTAATTGTAATCGACGAACTTGCAGACCTGATGATGACCGCTTCGGCCGAAGTCGAAGGCTCTATCTGCCGTCTGGCCCAGATGGCACGTGCCGTCGGCATGCACCTCATTATTGCAACACAGCGGCCGTCTGTAAATGTATTGACCGGCCTGATCAAAGCAAATTTACCAACAAGAATTGCATTTTCGGTTGCATCTGCGATAGACTCTAGAACCATTCTCGATGCCAAGGGTGCTGAAAAACTTCTAGGTAAGGGCGACATGCTGTTCATTCCCAAGGGTCGCAACAAGCCTCTCAGACTTCAGGGAGCTTTTGTTTCTGACCGTGAACTCATGGATCTTGTCGAATTCGTCAAGAGCCAGGGAAAACCTGAATATCTGGACATTGCTCCGGCCCGCAAAGAAAGTGATGAAGATTGCGATGACGATGACGACGATGAAACCGGCGATTCTGATTCTTCTCTGGTAGAACAGATCGTAAGGTATCTTGAGACTCAGGAAAAAACTTCGACAAGTATGCTGCAAAGAAAGTTTAGAATCGGTTATAATAGGGCGGCCAGAATTATGGATCAGCTCGAAGAAAAAGGACTGGTCAGCCCAATGGATGGATCAAACAAACGTAGAGTTCTCATCGGAAGGAGTAGCACTCAGGTATGACCAAGGAAATCTGCCCTTTTCTAGGGAAACTGAGAGAAGATAGTCGTACTGGAGGCACTTGCATCCAGGAACAGTGCATGTTCTGGCACACCCAGGAATCAAGGTGTATTTTCCTTGAAATTGGCAGTGCCTCACGCGAATATCTGGAGTCGCTGAAAAAACTGGCCGAGCAGAACGAACTGCTGGCCCTGCGTGACCGCGCCAGCCTGTTTTCCGCCGATGAAAAAACAGAACGGGTCAGCCTCTACATAAATCAGGCCGGCATTCTCAAGAACAAGGGCAACTTTGTCAAAGCCCTGCTTGATTACAAAAAGGCCCTGATACTGGATCCTGCCAACCCATCGATTCACAAAGCTCTTGGTGATATTTATTCTGTTCAGGGCATCCTCGACGAATCAATTTCATCTTATCGTCAGGCTCTCAAAAAGCTGCCTGAAGACGGGGAAACCTGGATCCGCCTCATCCTGCAATATCGCGCCTTGTGCGCCAACCTTCCCGACCGCGAACAAAGATATGCAGAGATTATCGAGAAACTTCGCGACGAGCTTCGCTCAATTGAGAGCGAGTCTATGGCTAATTGCATAATGGGCAATGCTTACCTTATCCTGCACGCCCAGGACCAGGAAAAATTCATAACCCAGCGCCAGGAAGCACGCCTGATGATGGAAAGAGCCGTAGAAATAAACCCTGCCAACCTCTGGGCTAACCTTGGGTTAAAGGATCTTTGCATCTATGATGCCAACTATGAAGGAGCAATTGAGCAACTTCTAAAAGGCATGAAGCATATAAAAAGCGATCCGAGGCTGATCTTTGAACTTGGAGAATGTTACCTGATCGCCCAGGCTGAACATGCCATGCCATCTGAAGAAGCACTTACCAGCGCCCAGGATAACTATCGCAAGGTTCTGGAAATGAATCCCGGCTATGCTCCGGCATATTTCAGGCTCGGTTACATCAGTGAACAAAAAGCCAGCTACGACCAGGCAATTGAATATTATCAGCAGGGCCTGAACATCAACCCAACCAACGTTTTTGCCCATTTCCGACTTGGCAAGATTCATCTTCTGATGGGCATGCTCGAACTTGGCGTAACCCGATTCAAAGAAATTGTCGATCTTTCACGCAACCGCACCCATGACATCTACCAGGAAGGCTACCTGTTCAATAAACTAAGATTTTTCAAAGAAGCTAACGCACTTGGTGCCTGGATCGAGCTTGGAAAAATCTACGTTAAACGACGGCAGTATGACGAAGCTTTTGAGGCCTTCCAGAAGGCTCTTGAGATAGATCCTTCAAGCCCGCTGGCAATAATGAACCAGATCGATCTTTACAAAAATCGCACTGCCGGCAGTAAAGACACCGATACCCTTTACAGCAAATATATCGAGCAATACAAGAATGCTGCGATGGTGGACTTTCAGAACCCGGTTGCACACTTTGCCCTCGCCTATGCCTGTCAGATTCTCCCATCCATCCTCCCCGAAAAGCAGGAAGAACGAACGGAAGAAGCGCTTAACAGTTATCAGATGGCAATAAATCTGACCCCGGATTTCAAATGGGCTTACTGGGGCCTGAAAAATTCATACCTGACCGTCATGGAAAGCGGCACGCCGATCTATGATCAAGCTCTCCAGGCATGCAAACTGGTTACTGAGCTTGATCCCGATGATCCGCGTGCCTATTATGAAACGGGCGATGTTTATCGGCGCATGGGTCAGATGCAGCAGGCCTTCTCCTATTTTGAACAGGCTGTTGAAAAAGACAAAACCTATATTCCTGCCTATCTTAATATGGCAGAAATCAGAAGCGACGAAAAGCGTCCCGATGAAGCCATTAAGCTTTACCAGAAGGTTATCCGTATCAATCCGAACTTTGCACAGGGTTATTACGAGCTTGGTCGCGTCTACAAAGACATCAACGAGAACGAAAAGGCCATGGCCAATCTGCGCAAAGCCATCGAACTTGACATTGACTATACGGAAGCCCACTTTGCCATTGGCCAGATATGTTTTGCCGAGCTGCAGGATGAAATTGCGAGAATTCGCTTCACCCGCACCGTAGAGCTCGCCCCTGCCCATGATCAGGCCCACTACTACCTTGGCCTGATTCATCACCGCAATGGTCGTTTCCAGCAGGCAATCGAAGAATTCAATACCGCCATCAACCTGTCGAACAATCCGACAAGGATCAGATTCGACCTCGCATGCCTCTATTTCGATGCGGGCAACTGGCTTGAAGCCAAAAATATCCTTGAAGCCGTTCTTGTAGCTTCTCCTGACTATGTTGAGGCAGTCATTCAGTATGCACAGACTCTCGAGCGGCTTGAAAAGCTTAAAGATGCCGAGGACGAGTATCTCAGAGCCCTTGAGATAGCTCCGGAGTGTCTGCCTGCCCACGAGCAACTGGCAAGGCTTTATGAGACCACCAATCAGGTTTACAAAGCCGAAGACGAATTTAGAAGGGTTGTTGAACTCAAACCTGATCACGTGGCTGCTCAAATGTCACTTGCCAAAATTTACATCGTCAGAGATCTCCATGATAAGGCGCTCGATGCCCTGCATGCAGTTGTCGATATCAAGGCTGACATTTTTGAAGCACATCTTGAACTTGGCCGTCTATACCATCATCGCCATGCCCTTGAGAAATCTGTCGAGTCTTATTTAAATGCAATCAGAATTCGGCCCGATGCTCCACAGGCGCATGTTGAGCTGGCTGATGTCTATCTCGACCAGGAAAAACAGAGCAAAGCCATCGAAGAATTCAATCGTGCCCTCGAGATTGACCCCTCTCTCAGCGAAGCCCTGACCAACCTTGGTGACATTTATTACATAAGCGAAAGTTACGAACTTGCCGGCAACTGTTACCGAAGGCTCGTCGAGCTTGATCCACAAAACCACACCGCCAGATTCAGACTTGCCGAAACCTACTATCACTGCGGGCAGCTCGAAAAAGCCCTCGACGAGTATCTTAAAGTTGCTGAAATCAACGAAGAGCGCACTGATGCCCTTGTCAGACTGGGCAAAATCTACGCATCCCTTGAAAAATGGGAAGATGCCGCCAGATTTTACAGCCGGGTCTTTGAAACCGACCCGGGCAATTCAATCATTCACCTCGAACTTGGCAAGGTTTACGATCACCTCAACCGCCTGACCGATGCCCTGCGAGAATTTGAGGCCGCGCTCGAGCATGAACCAAACAACCCCGAAATTCTCACACATATCGGCCTGATTCACCGCAAACAGGGTAATCTCGATATGGCCATCGAAAGGTTTTCCAGAGCTATTCAGCTTGACAATACCAACCCGGTGCCGCATAGAGAACTTGCCATGGCCTTCATCAACAAAGGTCGTGTCGACAAAGCCATCGGGGAATTCAAAGAAGCCCTGGTCTGGGAACCCTCCAACATCGCGGTCAATGTTGAGCTGGCCAAAGCCTACGCAAGCCAGGGGATCATCGACGATGCCGTTGAAGCCTACAAAAAAGTCATTGCCCTTGACCCGCGAAATTCAGCGGCACATTTCGAACTTGGGATAATTTATTCGACCCAGGGTCAGAACGAACTGGCCATCAGTGAATTTAAAACCGTAATCGGCCTGGCACCAGAACACAAGCGCGCCCATCTTGAACTGGCACGTCATCTGCGTGACACAGGGCGAAGCGAAGAGGCTGTCGAAGAATTCAACAAATCGATCAGGCTCGACCCTGAAAATGCTGTCATCTATTATGAAATCGGCGACATTTTTTACCAGCAGGGCCAAAATTCAGATGCAATGCTGATGTTTGAAAAGGCTCTCGAACTGCAGGATGACTACGTCGATGTTTATCAGAAGCTCGGCATGATTCATTCTTCTAACGAAGAATGGAAAGAAGCGAAAGAACTGCTCGAAAAAGCCATCTCTCTTGAAGCAGAGAACTATTCTCTCTACAAGGAACTCGGCGAAGTATGTGAGAAACTTGGCGACGTGGCCGGCGCAACAAATGCCTTTGAAAAGGCCCTTGAATTCAAGCCAGGCGATCTAAACATCGTTTACCGCCTTGGCGCACAGTATAAACAGACCTCTAATTACGACGGCATGATAACCCTTTATTCACGAGCCGTTGAAGCTGCCCCCAAAAACGCTCTGTTCTTCTTTGAACTTGGCGAAGCCTATCTCGGCAAGGGCGACCAGAATGAGGCCATAGCCAACTTTGAACAGGCTCTAAGTCTCAACGAAAACCTGATTGAGTGCATTTACGCTCTGGGCGGCATATTCTGGAGCAATCAGAACTTCGATAAAATGGTTCGACTCTATAAAAAGGCCATTAACCGCTATCCAACCAACAGCAAGGCTCATTTTGAACTGGGCAAAGCCTATTACAAGCTGCTCAAGGTCGGTGATGCCATAGATGAATTCAAGAAGGTTATCAACCTCGATTCGAACCACCAGGAAGTCTATCATGAGCTCGGTCGACTCTACATCGACAATGGCATGCTGCAGGAAGCCGCTACAACTCTTGAAAAAGCCGTAGCAATAACTCCAGAAAACGGCGAAGCCTTCTTCCTTCTTGGAAAGGCCTATGAAGGCATAAATGAAAAAGGTAAAGCGACCGAAGCCTTTAAAAAGGCCCAGGGTCAGATGGAAGACAATTACGAAGTATTGCTCAGAATTGGAGAAGATTACCTCGAAAAGGAAATGTTCCCCGAAGCTCTGAAAGAGCTGCTCAAGGCAACTCAGTTCGCCGATGCCAATTTCAAAGTGTATTTCCTGCTTGGTAAGGCTTATCGTGGCACCGGAAACAATGAAGAAGCTGCCAAAGCCTTTGAAAAGGCAGACGAAATGATGGAAGCTGAAGATTAAATGACAGAAAGAAATATAGAATATGATACAGCAGGTAAGGAGACGGGCGAATGATTAACCGCTGGGAAATCCTTCTGGAGAAGGGGCAGACTTACTATGAAATGCAGAACTTCGAAAAAGCCGGTGCAACCCTTGAGAAGGTGCTGACTGAAAAACCCGGTTTTGTTCCGGCCATGAAGCTCCTTGCAGATTGCCACCAACGGTCCGGGCGAAAACCTGAAGCCGTCGCGATACTTGAACAAATAGCAAACATGTCGCCGACAGACGCAACCGTTCTTGGCTCATTAGGGTCTTTGCTGCTCGAAACCGGCCAGACTGACAAAGCAATCGAGGTTTACGACAAAGCTATTGCCCTTTCCCCCGGCGACAAACAGCTTCAGTTCGATCTTGGCATGCTCAATCTGCAACGCAACGCCATAGAACGTGCCGAAAAGCACTTTCAGAAGGCAATTGAAATAGACCCTCTTTTTGCCAGGGCCATAATTGAACTTGCACGGCTTAAAATAACCGCTAACGATATAGATGGTGCGATCAGCCTTTTCCAGAGAGCCATAGACAATGATTCTGACAATGCCAGACTGCACTCTGAACTCGGAGAAGCCTATGAACTCAACGGGCAGTATAACGATGCCATCATGGAATACAAGAAAGCAGAATATCTTGATCCAAATGATCCGAGCATTCATTTTAAAATAGGCAAAGATCTTGAATCTCGCGGTCGGTATGAAGAGGCACTCGAAAAATACCAGGCCGTAAAAGAGCTCGACAGCTCAAATGTTGAACTTTATTATCGCTGCGGCAAGCTTTATCAGCGTCTGGAAATGTCTGACGATGCTCTGCGTGAATTCGAAACCATTGCCGGGTTAAAGCCGGACTGGCTGGAAATCCGTTACGAGCTTGCCAATCTCTACGGTGAACGCGGCCAGTATGACCTGCAGATCAAAGAATACGAAGCCATAGCGGCCATTGACACTTCATCGCCTGAAGTTATGAAAAATCTTGCCGCTTCTTATGCAGCCAACGGGGATCTCAATCGTGCCATTGAATGCTACAACCAGGCGCTTGAGTCGTCCCCTGAAGACTACGAAATCCCTGAAAGACTCTATGAAATTGTTCAGGCCGGCGGTGATGCTGGTCTTTGCCTTGAGTCAATAGAAGCATTAAGTGTTGCCCACCCTGAAGACCCTGACCTGGCATTGGTTCTTGCCCGAGCCTACGGCGAGAGAGGCATGGTTGACGAAGCAAATGCCTATTATGTAAGAGTGCTTGAAATCGCGCCGGAGAGAACTGACATCAAGGGTGAACTCCGCATGATCTACCGCAGCAAAGGCATGGTCAACGAAGAAATCGATGCGATTTCCGCCCTTCTTGAAACAGATCCCAATAATATTGAGCTGCTGAATGACCTTCAGGCCCTGCAGCTCCAATGCGGCAGGGATCGCGAGGCAGTAACCACCCTGTTGCGCCTGCATCAACTTTCTCCCTCTTCAAACTGGTTATCAACACTTGGAAAAATTTATATAAAACTGGGATTTGTGTCCGAAGCGATAACCTCGTTTCAGCAATCTCTACAGCTTAACCCTGAAGATACGAGCCCGCATGAAACCCTTGCCGAAATCTATAAGCAACGTGGCATGCACGAAGATGCCATACGTTCCTACAATATAATTATTCAGCGGAATCCCGATGATCTCAAGGCCCACATGGCTCTTGGCGACCTCTATCGTACCCTTGGCAGAACCAGCGACCAGATAGCATCATTAAAGCAGGCCATATCTCTTGGAGCCACTGATCCCAGGCTTTTTCTCGAGCTTGGCAGCCAGTTGCTTCAAGATGGCGACAACGAGAATGGTCTAGCCTATCTACAGCAGGCCAGAGAAATCGGTGATGGCTCAGACGAGTTGCTTAACGGTTTAATCGACATCTATCTGATGCGCAATTTTCACCAGGAAGCCCTCAATGAGCTTGAAAATCTCAGGCAGAGAACGCCGGAAAATGTAGGGCTTTACCTGAAGATGTCAAGAATTTATCAGAGCCGGCAGATGTTTGAAGAAGCCCTTGAAGTGCTTAATCAGGCAAGAATGGTAGCCCCACAGGATGTCAACATCACCATCGAGATTGCACGCCTCTATCTTGCCTGCCAGGATTACGCACGGGTGGTCGAAATTCTTCAGGAAGCCCGGCAGACACAGCCCGGAAATAATGAAATCAGCTCAATTATTTCTGAAGCTTATGCACGTTCGGGCGATCATGAAATGGCAATCATGGAACTCAAAAGCCTCATTAACAAAGATTCGCAAAATTATGATGCCAGAGTGCAGCTTGGCAGAGTTTATGCGATCAGCAACATGATTGACCAGGCAACCATGGCCTTCAAAGATATAATCGCGGAAAAGAACGATTACCCCGTTGCTCACGTGGAACTGGGTCGCATCTATTTGAATATGGGCAAATCATATAACGACAACAGCATGATTGAGAGCGGCATCAACGAAATCAAAATTGCCATCTCTCTTGATGAAAAGTGCGTTGAAGCCCACTTTGAAATGGGCCTGGCATATAACGATGCCGGGCGTTTGAATGAAGCGCTTGTTGAATTTACCCGGGTCCTCGAACTTGATCCACTGCACTCTCTGGCCAAAGAACACTATCAGGAACTTATTCACGTCAAGGTCAGCGGGCAGGCCAACGAAGGCATCAAACAGGCAAGAATCTTTTCTGAACGTGGCATGTATAAAAATGCCATCATGGAATATGAAAACGTTATCGCGCTGCAGGCCCAAAATCAGGTGGCGTGGTTTGAACTTGGCTCACTGCATCTCACTCTTGAAGCCTTCGACCAGGCGCTCGAAGCCTTACAAAAGGCCAAAGAAATTGATCCAGAACAGCCCGAAGTATATGTTGCCCTTGCAAACACTTTTATCAAAACGGGGCAACAGGATGAGGCATCGATAGAACTCCAGGAACTCCTGGGGATGTTCCCCACCCATTACCAGGGCCTGTTTATGCTCGGCCAGATCTTTCAGGACAAGGGATGGGTTT
>JAQUZA010000604.1 GCA_028691595.1 Candidatus Rifleibacteriota bacterium | reverse complement strand
ATTTCTTCAGTGACAAATGCTCGGAGCCTGTTTTTATAAAAAACCTCGAAAGTGTACAGGGTGACGAACGCGATGTAATTATATTTTCTATTTGTTACGGCCCTGATACCGAAGGCAAGGTCTCAATGAACTTCGGGCCGCTTAATAAAAGCGGTGGTGAGCGGCGACTTAACGTTGCCATTACTCGTGCTCGCCGCGAACTCCTTATCATCAGCTCTCTTAAAGGTGATATGATCAGCCTGTCTAAGACCCGCGCAGTTGGAGTAAGAGACCTGAAGCTTTTTCTCGACTATGCCGAGCGTGGCGTCAGGGCACTGACAGAAGCAATAACTCCTGGCAGCATCGACGATTACGAATCGCCTTTCGAAGAAGCAGTTGGCAAAGCTGTTAAGACATTGGGTTATGAGGTTCACACTCAGGTTGGCTGTTCTGGCTACCGGATTGATTTGGCAGTCGTGCATCCAGAGATTGAAGGCAGGTATCTGCTCGGAATTGAATGTGATGGTGCAAGCTATCACAGTGCTCACAGTGCTCGTGAACGCGATAAACTGCGACATGCCGTTCTTGAAAGCCTCGGCTGGAAGCTCCATCGGGTGTGGTCTACCGAGTGGTGGCACAATCCAAAGCAGGAAATTGAGAAAATCAAACAGAAAATCGCACAGTGTCTCGCCGAAAAGCCCGATGATACCTGCAGCAATGACCAGATTGGCTTTCTGATCGATGATGAAACGGATGTGTCTGAGGAAATCGATAATGAAAGTCTGTTGCCTGTTCCTGATCGTGAGAGAGCTGTTTCTTACTTTTCAGAATGGAAAAGCGGTATGCCGCCGATGTTGGCAGAAGCCTTTGACAGAATCAGTTCGAACCACATCATAACAAGGATGATTGAAGAAATAACAGCAGTTGAGGGGCCGGTGAGCCTTTCGCAGGTGTCCAGAAAGGTATGCAGTCAATTTAACATAAGTCGCGCAACTCAGCGTATTACGAACCGTGTTCTAACTCTGGCAAAGCAGTCGAAAGTTCACATCGACAAGCGTCACCAGCAGATTTTTTTCTGGTGCAGTCCGGCTCAGATAGATGATTTCTTGACTTACCGCCAGCATACGGCAGAGAGCAAGCGCAAACCGGAAGACATCTGTCCTGACGAGCTTGCAAACGCAGCTCTTGCGGTGTTGAAAGCCAACATAAGCATGACTGAAGATGACCTTGTCAAGCACACCGCTCAATGCTTCGGTTTCTCAAGAGTGGGACAAAACGTCGCCAATGCTGTTCAAGCCGGATTAATTCATCTGTATTCAACCAGAGGAGTAGAAAACGCTAACGGCAAGGTCTCCTTGTCTTAGCAAATAAATTAATCTGGCAAAATAAGCATGTTGGCTATTCGATGTTTACTATGCTCATGTCAATTGCGTCCAGTTTCTCACAAACATCTTTTATGTTATAGACGCCCATGTTCGAAATTTCGTTGATTGAATCTTTGACACCTTCCACTGTGTCTTCAAGAGATGAAAGTTGTGATATAACATCTCCGATATCATTGCCAGACGGGCCGCTTACTCGAACAATTGATTGTTCTATACTTTCAAGATGGTCTCTAATTTCGTGCATACAATCCATCTTGTCAGAAATCGTATCTAATTTGTCTGCAATCACGTCGAGTCTATCAACGAGTGTTTGAAATGCTTCTACAAAATCATTCACTGAATATATCCTCCTCAAAATAAAAAAAACAATTTTACAGCCACCTATGCCTCCAAAAAGCTATAAGAAGGGCTTTCCTGGAATACTTTGCCGTTGAGCAGTTTGCCGCTTTTCTTTTTGTTGGTGCCGCCCCATTGTTTGAAAAAGAATGGAATATCGTGGCGATGAGCTTGCTTTTGCAGTGACTCTACCCATTCCTGGCGGATCGGTCTTGCGCCGGGGCCGGATTCGCCGCCGACAATGATCCAATTCATGCCGCGAAGGTCAGGTTTTATGATCTCTGACAGCAGCGGTTCGAATGAGATGAACCTGACGGCAGCGCCAACTTTGCGCAGATCGGCGATTCGGTATTGATTGTCGTTGTCTTCAACGGTGACGCCCATCCAGATATTTTTCGACCAGTGCAGCTGACCGGCAAGTTCAGCCAGCCGCCCGCTGCGTTTGGTCAGCACCTGAAATACGTGCTGCGGGCTGGCGTTCATCGATGTGAACACTTTTTGTATGAATTCCAGCGGCACTTCTTCATGAAACAGATCACTCATTGAATTGACAAAAATCTGCCGCGGTGCCCGCAGCGTCTTCGGGAAGTCGAGCAGATCTTCGTGCAGAGTAACCGCAAACTCGTTGATATAGCGCTTACTGCCCATCAGGTGTAACCGCTTCGCCATGCGTTCGGCATAGCAATTCTTGCACCCGGCACTGATTTTAGTGCACCCCGTCACCGGGTTCCAGGTAACTTGTGTCCATTCAATCGTGCTCTTACCCGCCATCTGTAAACTCTTTCCTGATTGTCTGATTCCATCGGTGAGTATTTCGTTTGCGGCGGTTCCATTTGAGATGATATGATAAGACTCATAAAGGGAACAAGATGTATTATCGCAGAAAATGCATATTGGCTCTGATTGAGCGATTTAACGGGACTCTCGATAAAATGGCCTTGCAGAAGCTGTTA
>JAQUZA010000603.1 GCA_028691595.1 Candidatus Rifleibacteriota bacterium | reverse complement strand
TAATGCCCGGCATGAAAGCTGTGAAATTCAGCCTGCGGCAGCTTCATTTTCCATTCATCGAAAAAGTGGCGACCGAAAACGAAGTCTTTGCGGCCGAAACAGACGAGGGCTGGTTTGTCGGCAAGCTTTGCCAGACCGGTTTCGATGCGCAGCAGTTCGTCGTAAGATGCGTCAGCAGTGCTGAGTGGAATATCCTGAACAAACCTGGTCGTGGCAACGCGATTGGCCGGGCTGTCGTAAGGTGCCCTGAAACCATGTCTGACTTTGCGGTTCAAGCCTTTGATCGAACAGGTGTGACTGGCGATAAAAGAGAAGGCATTGAATGTCTGATTAAGACTGGCACCAAGATCGGTATTTCTGAACAGCCATATTGGCCATGGAAAAGGGCAGGCTGCCGGCAGTCTGAAGGCTGCGGTATTGAGAATTATCATTCGCTTGATTTTTTCGGGGTGACGGGTTGCATACCCCATACCGATTGCTCCGCCCCAGTCGTGAACCGCAAGGTTAACCGGTTCTTTGAGATCGAGGCTTTCGATGAGGGCTTCAAGGTTGTCGACATGTTCGCGCAACGTGTAGCCAAAAGCCTCGAGGCCGGGCTTGTCTGAAAGGCCGCAGCCAATGTGATCAGGGGCAATGCAGCGACAGGTGTTGCTGAATTCTTTTATCATGTCACGGTAAAGAAACGACCACGAGGGGTTGCCATGAACCATGATAAAGGGTTCACCCTTGCCTTCGTCAACGTAGTGCTGACGAAAGCCGGTTTTATGCGAAAAGAAGTGGTTGGCAAAAGGGTAGAGGTCTTTGAATTCTTCTGTATTAAAGGCCAAGGTTACCATTCCCATCCCAGCATCATGCTGTTCAGGCCACTGCCAATGCCGATAAAGCCAACCTTCTGTTTCTTTTCAAGGATGCCGCGTTCTTCGGCAATGGCAGCAGTTACCGGTAGTGATACCGTGCCCATGTTGCCAAGAAACGGGTAGGTTGAGAAATCTTTTTCGGGCGGCAGGCCCAGATTGTTTAAGATAGCATCACGGTTGGCGCTGGCCACCTGATGCGAAATTATGCGATCGAGGCCCTCACGGGCCCAGTTGAGCTCTTTGAAAAAAGCATCGCCAACACGGCGAATCAGGTCGCCGCCATGCCGGAGCATGCCGATGGCATTGGTTTCCATCATCTGCGGTGCCCGGGCCGGAATGCGCTGATCTGCGCCCCATCGGCACATTTTATGATGTTCAGGGGCTCCCAGGGTGATGCCGCCCTGAAGTCGCGGCCCGTTGTTGCCGTAGGAACCGTCACTGAGTACGATGCCAACCGCTCCGGAACCGCCGGTCATGGTTGCCAGAGCCTGCTTGAAGAATTCCATGGTTCCTTCGTCAAGCATGCGTTGAATCATTATTTCGGTAATCTCTCTGGCGGTTTCACAGGCTACCACGACACCAGCCTTTATCTGCCCGAGTTCGATGCGGTTTGCCACATCAATAATGCCGGTCAAAGCACCAAGACAGGCATTTGAAACATCATGGATCGCAGTATTGGCACTGACCTTCAGTTCTGCAGCAACATGGCAGGCGGTGGCCGGTTCGTAATTGTCGCGACAGACACCGCCGTAGACGACCGCACCAATGTCTTCAGCTGGTATGTCAGTTTCTGCCAGAGCCTTTTTTGCAGCCTTGGCTGCTTCAACGGCATTTATGTGGCCCGGGCCCCACCAGCGTCGCTCGCGAATGCCGGTAAGAGCTTCGAGCTGGCCCGGGTGCAGATAAAGTTTTCGGTACAGCGGAGCCAGTTGCTCTTCGATCCAGGTCGAAGTAACAATGTGCTGGGGCAGCTCGTAGCCGATAGCTTCTAAAAAAACCCGGGTAAATTTCATAATTATCCGCTTTGTCGTGGAAGGATAGCAGACTCAGCCATCAATTACAACTTTTAAGCCAAAATCTTTCATGCTGTAAATGATGCGCCCGTCGACCTTGAGGAAGCCTTCGGCAACTATAAGGTGATCCTGGTCATCGATTCGGTTGATACAGGCATCGACGGTTACCAGTCGATCCTGTGGAATAACCTGGCCACGATAAGACCAGCTATGACGCAGGCCAGTGGCCATCGGCTGGAAATGACACTGTCTGCCGGCGAGTTCTTTACCCCAGCGATGTATTGCCGCTACTTTCATCAGCTGAATAAATGATTCAAGACCAAGAGAGCCCGGGATAACCGGATCCTGGTAGAAATGTGCTTTGAAGAACCATTCAGCCGGGTTAACAGCTTTGGTGCCTCTGACAAAGCCGAGTCTGGCAGGGCCACCATCGGGAATAAAAAGATCGATGCGGTCGAGCATCATATAGCAGCTGCCCGGCAGCGTGAGGCCATTGAGCTGCACCGGAGTTTGATCATCGGGGGTTACGGGCGCTGAGCGCTCTATGGCAAAATCAACCTTGCGCCCGACTTCGCTGGCATCGGGTTCGTAGGGTTGTACCCCCCGCAGGCCGACTTGATCTGCGAGTGCTTCTTTTGAGAAGAAACCGAAGGTGGTTGAACCCTCATAAATTTTGCGTTCACCCTGGGTTACCAGAAGATCGAATGATTGAATCAACATTCCGGCTGAATTGGCGGCTTTCGTTGATTTGACGGTCGCGGTCAGAGTGCCATAATTAAGGTTTACATC
>JAQUZA010000602.1 GCA_028691595.1 Candidatus Rifleibacteriota bacterium | reverse complement strand
GAGTGTAGGCGAAAATCACTTCTTCAAACCGCACCTCGCCATTTACCGCCGGCAGCGGCCTGGCATCAACAGTGTCGCGCACCTCAGAAATCACGTCGAGAATTTCAAAAATACGTTCGCCGGCGCTGACCGCCAGGGCCAGAGCTGAGATAATGTTGGCAAGTCGCCTGACGGGAATTATCAGCAGGCCGATGCAGGTGGTAAAAGCCACAAGCTCGCCGAGGGTCAGCCGGTTGTTGCAAACCAGCCAGCCACCAACCCCGATGACAATGACAGTGCCCATATTGGCGATCAGACTGATCATGGGCGCGTGGACAGCCTGTAATTTTGCCGATCTTGACGAGAGCGACAGCCAGCGGTTGTTTTCACGGGCAAATCTCGATATTTCAGCGTCTTCCTGGGCGAAGGCCTTAACAATTCTTGTGCCGCGCAGGTTCTGTTCGAGGCGGGTTGTTACTTTGGCGAGCTGCTTCTGAACGAGCAGTGCCAGTGGTCGCTGGCGACTGCCAAGAAAGATGGCCCGCCAGATGATGACCGGCATGGTTGCCAGTGCCAGAACTGCCAGCAGCGGGTTCATGTACAGCAGCATCACTGATGTGCCCAGCAGCAGTACTATGCCATCGGCAATGCGCACAAAAGCCCGGCCGGTAATGAACCGTATGCGTTCAACGTCTTGAATGGCACGCGACAGCAGCTGCCCGGTTTCGCTACGGTCGTGGTAAGAGAACGACAGTCGGGCAAGCTGCCTGTGAATGGCACTGCGCAGGTCACAGGCAACGCTTTGTGATGCGGTTTCTGTCCAGCGGCCCTGCAGGTAACTGAGCACTCCTCTGGCAAGCGCCATGACGATCAGCCCGATAACCGCACTTTTCACCAGGGTGGGGTTATTATGACCGATACCATTGTCGATTATCCAGCGAATAAACTGCGGAATCGCCAGCGTCAGCCCGTTAATACCAATAAGCGCCAGGTAACCGCCCAGGGTCATCAGCCAGTAAGGCCGCAGATAACCAAGGCAGCGCAGCAGAACCTTCGCGGCACCTGTTTCGGGTAGTCTGCGGCTTGGCATCAGTTTAACGGCTCAGCCTTTCATCGATGATGTTTTGCAATTATACAATTCTTAACACGCCCAAGGAGCTGCGGGTATAAGTTTTTTTTTCCTTTTTTGAACTCTCATATTCCGGCAAATCCTCGCAATTTTTCATATTTTTTCAAACTTGACCTTAATAACGCTCGCCGTTACTATCAGGTTTTGTCTGGAACGAAGGCAATGCTTTCGAGGTTGAAATAGTTGATTATCATTAATTCGAGGTTGATTAAATGGCAAATAGAAAGGTAAAGCCGGTTCCGCCGGGCGAAATTCTGCTTGAAGAATTTTTAAAGCCGATGGGTATTTCGCAATACCGTCTGGCCATGGCGATTGGTGTTCCGGCACGGCGCATCAATGAGATTGTGCACGGCTTGCGCGGCATAACCGCTGATACGGGCCTGCGCCTGTCGAGATTTTTCGGCTTGTCTGAAGGTTTCTGGGTAAATCTGCAGACCAGATACAACCTTGAAATTGAAAAAGAGCAGATTGCCGGGGCCCTTGAAAAAATCAAACCATGGGCCAGAGCCGCCTGAAATATAAAACGACAGCTTCAGGCAGATATCTGACAACTGGATTAACCTGATCAGGGCAAAGGAGTGAGGGGTATGCTCGGAGCAATTGCGGGCGATATAGTTGGTTCGGTTTATGAGCACAGAAATACGAAGCGCAAAGATTTCGAGCTGTTCAGCGCCGGCAGCTGCTTTACCGATGATTCGGTTCTGACGCTTGCGATTGCCGACTGCATACTCACGGGCGCAGACTGCCAAGCCAACCTGTTGAAGTTCTACCATGCCTACCCGCATGCCGGCTTTGGCGGGCGGTTTCATGTCTGGGCCAACAGTGAAGACCCTCAGCCCTACAACAGCTGGGGAAACGGCGCCGCGATGCGCATCAGCCCGGCCGGGTTCGCCTGCAACGATCTCGACACGGTGCTGGCAAGGGCCAGAGAATTCACCATGGTCACCCACAACCACCCTGAAGGCATCAAAGGTGCCCAGGCGATTGCCGCGGCGGTCTTTCTGGCGCGTACCGGTTCGTCTAAAGACGAGATCCGGAATTACATCGAACGCACTTTTGCCTACGACCTCAGCCGTCACATTGACGAAATAAGGCCGGACTACCGTTTTGACGTTTCCTGTCAGGGCAGCGTGCCCGAGGCGATCCGCGCCTTCATCGACTCGACCGGCTACGAAGATGCCATCAGGTGTGCCATCTCACTCGGCGGCGACTCAGACACGATCGCCTGCATAACCGGTGGCATCGCTCAGGCTTTCTACGGCCCGATTCCAGAATTTATCGCCCGACAGGTTTACAACATTCTCGACAACAACCTCAAAACCATCGCTGCGACCTTCATGCAAAAATACTGCCCCTGATCAGGCGCCCCCTGCCGCTTGAAATTTCAATGCAGGAATTGCAGAAAACAAGTTACCCGGCGGGATTTTTGTTTTTTTTGCTTTTCCGGCTGATTTATATGTCGGGTTTTTTATGTAATTAATTGATCTTTTCTGACATATAGTTATAAAGCTGAATATGGGCGGGGAAAACCAGCTTCTTAAACCTTTTAAAGCCT
>JAQUZA010000601.1 GCA_028691595.1 Candidatus Rifleibacteriota bacterium | reverse complement strand
TGGGAGTTCAGTTTTCGGAAGGGATATGGCTTGATTTAATCTGCTGAAACATATCATGCAGTTTTTCAAGCTTGTCGGTTCTTCTGGGCACCGGTACGGTTTCGAACTTGCTTTTGCCGGCCAGATCGGTTTCGCGATTAGCGATTTTTGGTGTCAACAGAATTACAAGTTCATTTTCGCTGTTGGTGACCGATTTGCTCTTGAACAGACGGCCAAGGTAGGGGATTTTGCTGAGTACCGGCACGCCCTTCCAGGAGACACCTTCGGTGCGGTTGATCAGACCACCGAGAACTACGGTCTGCTGATCTTTGATCTGCAGGGTAGTCATGATGCTGCGATTGAGGATGTCGGGGGGGCCGTCTGAGCCTCTGAGGAAGCTTGGTTCTGCCTGTTTGGCGAAAACCGAGAATTTGAGTTCATCGTTTTTCACGAACATATCGCGGATAAGGAGCTTGAGGGTTGCATCTACGGGGTTGTAGGTTGCAGCACCAGCCTGGTCTACGCCAGCGGGGTAATAAATAGTCTGACCGACATTTACGAAAGCGATACCGGCATCGTTTTCGATGTCTTTTTCGTCAAGGGATTCGAGATCTTCTTTAAACCAGCCGGATTTGCTGATTTTTGACGGGGTGGCATTGGCATAAACCATGAGCTTGGGGTTTGCAAGCACCTTTGCTTTGCCCTGGGTTTCCCAGGCCCTGACCAGACCGCTGATGAGGTCGAAACGGTTGATGTTTTTGAAGTATAGAGGATTCATGTAATTGGGCAGGGCGGCCGCCCCGGCAGTTCCGGCGTTTTCAAGGAATTTGATGGTGCCTGCCTGTGTTTGTCCTTCACCATTCCATTCGATGCCCAGATCTTTGGAGTTATTTTTGCTGACCTGGAGAATGTAGGCCTGAAAGACGACCTGAATGGGGTTCTCGATGGTCACGAGATTGCTGATCTGTTTTTCGGCATCTTTAACGAAGCCTTTTACGGTTTCTTCGAGGTGGATGTAGTCGTTCTGATCGTTCACAGAACCCTGCAGAATAATGCGCAGATCGACCGAATCAGTGGCAAGCAGGTTGCTTTTGTCTGAGGTCGGGTCGGTATTCGGAGAAATAACACTGACCTTAACGTTAGGCAGTTTAATGGCTGCTTCAATGCGCTGCTGCAATGATGGCGAAGATACTTCAAATTCTACCAGGCTGATAAGTGGTTTATCGCCCAGCAGGCTTTTGGCAACGGTTTCGGCGCGGGTCTTTTCTTCGGCGGCACCGACCTGACCTTTGAGATAGGCGGAGTCAGGGAAAATTACCAGCTGAAGATTTTTGTTGGTGATGATCGAAGTGAATTTTGCCTGGATAATGTCGTTTTCTGAGTAGGTTTCGACATCATAGACGCGCTTGCCGGTCATATCCCAGAGGATGAGCTGGGTTTCGCCAAGGCCGAGACCTGAGAGAATTATTTCTTCGTCAGAAACGTTGAGAACATCGACAATGCCCTCTTTAACTGCCATAATCTTCTTGACACCGTTGGCAGGCACGGCTGATGCCTTGCCTACAGGTATCATCAGTTTTTCGGCTGCAGAGATCTCTGTCTGCAGGGCAAAACCGAGGAAAGCGCACAGTAAAACCATCATGAGCACTGCTGGTCTTTTGAAAATAATGCTGTTTTTCATGGTGATTCTCCTGGTTACTCTTCGGCGGCCGGTTGCCCGGCTACCGGCATCGATGCGCCTGATTCAGCCTGGGAACCGGGAAAGTTCGACTGCAGATTCTGAAACCTGGCTGCGGCCGGACCACCGTATTTGTATATTTCGCGTCTGGCGATTGCGCCATACATGATTTCGACCTTGCCATCATCAACCGGAGCGACAATAACCTGTGGGGTCTTGTCGATGGTGGTGGGTGAAACTGGTTGCATAACCTGCTGAACAAAGTCGGGGTGACCGATATCGCTGAGAACGATTCGCTCGGTTGCACCTTTGGTCTGAACCTTTGTGTCTTTGTCTCTCGGGTTTTTGAGCACCAGGCGGAAGTTGGTGCCTGAATCAAGATACATGAGCTTTTCGAGGTCGATCGGGTTCAGGGCGAGGGTTACCAGCTCAACCTTGCCGGCTGAAATTGCCGGAGCTGCTGTGGCCATGCCACCTTCGAATTCATAGGTGCTGCCCACGGCGAGGATCTGGATGTCCTGAAGAACGATTTTGGTGATCGGGTCACTGTTGCGAGGTCTGAATGTCGCGATAACATCGACGTAGTCACCCTGCTGAATGAAGCCGCCAACCGAAGTTGCCTTGGTAACGGCAATCGATACGGCACGTTTGCCCGGAGGGATCGCCCTGGCAAGATTCGGAACCTGTGCGTCATCCATAAGTCTGATCGGGGTCATGATGTCATCAGGCAGGATGGTAACCGCAGTATAGCGGTTGGTAAGGGAGGCGACGCTTGTCAGTGCCAGTTCAGGCACTGCAGAAGCGATCATCTCACGCAGCTCGAAATTCGCGGCAATAACTGCCGGCTCAAGCCTGGTGCGTGCTGCCAGTCTGCTCTTGCTTACTACAACAGCTTTTTTGAGAATGGCTGGCTGTTGTATGTGGGCGCTTCAATACGAGCCGGCTGGCTTGTCTGCAGCTTGTTCCAGAGAAGCATTGATATGGCCAGCGAGGCCACCAATGCCACGATG
>JAQUZA010000600.1 GCA_028691595.1 Candidatus Rifleibacteriota bacterium | reverse complement strand
TGAGCGGTATTCTTCTGCTGCTGGCACTTTTTCTGGCCTGGGAAGCCGCAGGAATTCTGCGCCAGAAACACCCGGAAACCGCTGCCAGCTAGCCCCTTGTCACACAAGAATATCGTGGGTTCTTCGTCTTCCCGCGCTTAAATCGCCGGGGCGCAAGTGTGGGGTTTACATAATGGCAGGGTGCTTTTTATTCGAGGCGGCAAAAAAAAAGCTGGTTTTGTTGAAGAAACCGTTTTATAATTTAGTGAATGCTTGTCCGGCCGGCAAAATTTATGCAGTTCGGCAGCATGTTTTAAATGGTGTCCTCAGGGCACCGGGCGAGCTCGTTTGATGAGCTCACGTCACAGCAAAAAAGAACTCTGAAAAAATTCAGACCGGTGACGTTACTGATCTTCACTTTGATGGGTGGTAGTTTTGAAAAATAGTTTTCATGCGCTTCTGATTTTTCTGCTTTTGCTTGTTTCTACCCCGTTGCCCGCGCAAACCAGCACTGTAAGTATCGAACCAGCTACCGCAGCGGTTGCATCGATTAGCGCCGAAACAGCCCAGGTTATGGCCAACCCACGCGATACGCTCAGGCTGTTTATGACGGCTATGAACGAGGTCAAAAACGGCAATTTAACCAGCCTCGATAAGGCTCTGGCAACCTTACATCTTGACGAAATACCTGAAACCAGCCGCCACAGCAAGGGGCCCGAAATGGCAGACCAGCTGTTTCAGATTTTAAACAGTTTTACTTTTAAAATCGATGCTTTGCCCGTTGAATCTGATACACGCACCTATGTGCTTCCGGTCGGTCGCGAGAAAAACATCGACATCGTGCTCTACCGCTACGACAGCGGCGAGTGGAAGTTCAACTACAGCCGTACTCTCAGCCGCCTCGAAGAATACCTTGCCGAGATAAAAAAGTCTGCTGATGCCCACCTGGAAGACACCACCATCGACCCGGTGTTCTTCTCGCCCCGCGAAACCATGCGCCTTTTTATGCTTGGAATGGCCCATAACAATGCTCAGGGCTTTGCAGAAGCTGCCAATGCCCTTGATCTAAGTGTTTTCGAACGCACAGTTCGCGTCGAGATGGGTGTTGAACGGGCAATTATGCTTAAAGCCGTTCTTGACCGTCATCGATTCATCGATCTGGTAGAGTTTCCCAATGAAGCACAGGTTCCACCGGTCGTGGTTTTAAGCCATGACAGCGGCCGCATCATTCTAGAAAAGGTTAAAAACCCGGATTCAAGCATCGAGTCCTGGAAATTTTCGGCACAAACTGTCAAAGATCTTCCGAAACTTTATGATGCCTTTAAAGACAGACCTCTTGTCGAAGGCATTACCAGCGATATCGACATCCCCCTTTCAGTGCAGATAAGAGATTACATGCGCATAAATTTTCCCGCTCTGCTGCGCGAGACAATTCTGCTCGAAAACTGGCAATGGCTCGGGATTTTTTGCGTCGTATTTCTTGGCCTGGGCTTCAGCCGCTTGATTGCGCACCTTCTCAAAAATTCCATAAAAATACTCTTCCGTCGCGAAGAAGTAATGGTGGATTTTGAAGCCCAGCAGCGCTTCATCACGCCAATAAGTGTAACCGCAACAACCCTTTTCTGGTGGGGCGGTCTGTCGCTGCTCGGGCTTCCGGGCCAGGCGAGGGTCATTCTGGTGGTTAGCGTTAAGTTGATTTCGGCTCTGGCCGGGGTCTGGGCGGGTTACCGCATGATGGATGTCATTGGCAATTTTTTGCAGGGAAAAGCCGAAAAAACTGCGAACAAATTCGATGATCTACTGGTGCCACTGATTACCAGAGCTCTCAAGACCATGGTGATCATTTTTGGCCTGCTGTTCATTGCCGATATCTTTGCTGTCGATATCAATAAACTGCTGGCAGGGCTGGGTCTGGGCGGTCTCGCTTTTGCTCTGGCAGCCAAAGATACTGTTTCGAATATTTTTGGTTCTTTAACCATTCTTATTGACCGGCCGTTTCAGATTGGCGACTGGGTTACCATCGGCAGCGCCGACGGAACTGTAGAATCAGTCGGGGTGCGCAGCACCCGCATCAGAACTTTTTATAATTCGCTGATTACCATTCCAAATGCTGAACTGATCAATGCTCATATCGATAATTACGGTGCTCGCCAGTTCAGACGCATAACAACTACCGTCAGTATTGCCTACGATACGCCGCCCGAAAAAATTGACAGTTTCTGTGAGGGCATTCGCGAGTTGATCCGCAAACATCCATACACACGCAAAGATTTCTTCATCGTCAGTCTGAACGAGTTCGGTGCTTCGGCCCTCGGCATTATGGTTTACTGTTTCGTTAAAACCCCCGACTGGAACACCGAACTCCAGGAAAAACACCGTCTTTTTACCGATATCATCAGACTTGCGAAGGTTCTGAAAGTTGAATTCGCCTTTCCGACACAGACGCTGTATCTGCGCAACGAAGAAACACCCGGGCACGAAAACCTGCCGGGAGATCGCAAAGAAGCCCTCGAACTTGGCCGCCGGTCAGCCGGCGAAATTGTTACACTGCCGGCTGATAAGGGCATTAATAAGTGACAAAAAGGCAGGGCTTTTTCCCCTGTTTACTCTGCTTCAATTTGTAAAATGGCAAAAATTTGTGACCACCCTGTGTCACCTGGCTTATAGGGTGCAGCGAAGAGTAGTCAGG
>JAQUZA010000599.1 GCA_028691595.1 Candidatus Rifleibacteriota bacterium | reverse complement strand
TGCACAGAAAAAATCTGTATTTGAAGCTCAAAGAGCTGAATATGGCCAGATCAGGTATGGAAGACTAGGCTAATGCGGTTCTGAGCAAGAAGCTGCATTTTGTGCCCTGACCTTCGACTGATTCTATAGTTAAAGTCGACCCGTGTCCGATCAGAATTTTCTCGGCAATTGCCAACCCTAACCCCAGGCCTCCAGTCGGTCTTGTATCTGATTTGTCAGCCTGAAAAAAGGGAAACTTGATAAATTCCAGCTTGTCAGCGGGTATTCCACAGCCCTGATCGACAACCTCAACTTTAATTCTATCAGCCTCGCAAGGTTTCGCCGTGATTATTACGGCGCTTCCGGGCGAAGAAAACTTGATGGAGTTTTCGAGCAGGTTTGACAGAACGCGATGAATCAGGTCGGCATCAATGCTGACGACAGGCAGCAGCGGGTCGAGTTCTGCAGATATTGTTATCTGTTGGCTTTCAGACATTGGCTTGAGGGAGTCTATAATATCGTTAATGAGTGGAGAGATTTTCTGGTTAACCCTGTCAAACTTTAGCTTCCCAGCTTCCATTCTCGCGAAGTTCAGGATTGAAGAGATCATGTTATTCAGATGGGAGGTGTTTTTTAATGAAATTCTCAGGGCTTTTTCCTGCTTTTCAGTTAAGGGGCCCATCTTCTGGGTTGCCATCAGGTCTAGATAACCCTTGATAGAAACCAGAGGTGTCTTAAGCTCATGGCTCAGGGTGGCAAGAAACTCCGATTTCAGGCGGTCAAGTTCTTCAAGTTCTTTCAGGTGGCTCTCATTTCGGGCTATCTGCTTTGTCAGGTTTTCTAGAATCATCCCCGTATAATCTGCAGGAATCAATGATATACAAAGATAGCCGCTGGTGTTGCCTGTGTCGATGGGAATCCGGCGAACCATGAAGTAACTGCCTGAAAAGGCCTGTTTAGCAACAAATTTTTGTTCTTTGAGACTAAAAAACACTGGTTTTTCAGGAAGACTGCCCTCGTTTTTGTAAGAAATCAGAAAAGTCTGCAGTTCGGGGCAATCAGAAAATGGAAACAAAGAGAAGAGATCTGCAAAAGATTTAGTATCAGGGATTGATAAATAGGTGTTGTTGAAGCTTCTACTCTTGAAGCATATTTCAAGTTGCCGATTGACAATGGCTGAGGGAAAATCATTATTTTCAAAATAGCTCACTGCCATTTTTGTAAATTCATGGTTTATATGAGAACTCCTGCGCCCTCTGGCAACCCCTGAAATGATGAGAATCACTACTAGAAGGGCAAAAGTTGCAATAATAGCAAAAGTCTGAGCCTGAATCACTTCTGAGGCTCCGATGCAGTGGTTCTGCGAAACTCTTCATAGTCAAGGCGGCGTTCTTCTCTAATAGTTGCCCAGTCTTCGGGGCATTGTTCGTAGGCAATCTGCAAAAGTTCTCCGGCCTCTTTCAGTCGGCCCTTTTTCCAGTATAGTTTGCCAAGGCTGTGTGTAACCATAAGCAGATCTGCCAGATCAACCGGATTCTGGCTTTTAATCTGTTGGTATGCCCCGTCAAGAAGAAGCTCAGCGCGGGCGAGATCTATATTCTGTTCACAGAGAATGAACCCGGTTGCGTTCATAAGCTTTGGATTACCCGGGGAAAGCTCAAGGGCTTTTTCGAATATTACAAGAGCTTCTGCATATTTTTTTTCGCGGGTAAGCAGCATTCCGGACATGTAGAGGTTATTCAGGTCATTTTTAACTTCTGAAGATATCTGTTTGAGAAGGGTTCGGCACCTGTCGTAATCGCCGCGTTCAACTGCAATAGCTGCGAGGTTGAGACGTATGCGATCAGAGGCTTCGCGTTCGATTGTTGTGCCGGGAAAAATTGTCAGCCCCTCATTGAAAACTTTTTCTGCCTCATGATGTTGGCCTTCAATTGCCAGAATAGTTCCGAGGAGTTCGTATGAGCGCGGTGCCTTATCCCATTCAAGGCTTTTTAGTGCGTGGCGATGGGCCTCAAGAACCTGCTTGCGGGCGAGCATTATTCTTGCAAGCTCGTATTGGGTATTGAAGGCATTGGGAACCATGGAGTCGAGCCTCTTGAGGATTTCCTGAGTTTCTTCCTGGCGATTCTGCTTTTCAAGGCTTATGGCAAGACCATAGTAGGCCTTTAATGATTGCGAATTCGCTTTTATGGCTTTTTCGAACGCCTGCTGTGCCTCAGCGCCGTTTCCACTGTTCAAAAGTTTTTCACCCTGCCAGAGGTTTATCTGCTCCAGGTGATGGGCTGTTTGAAAATTATAGGAACAAAAGACATAGGCAACAGGAAAAAGCAGAAAGAGCAAGGAGATCATTCTGAACTGCTTCTTCCATACCAGATCGCGTTGGCAGCATGAAAAATGCAGCCTGAAAATTGGGATCATGAAGGCTGCCAGAGGGATGATTGCTGTGCTGTTATTGAAGAGGCCATAGAAGACGAAGATAAGCGTTGCCACCATGGTTGCCTTGTTGAGGCTGTCGGACTCACCATGTTTTTCGGACTGTTCAGGCGAAAGGTAAGCACTGTAGATTCCAAAGAAGGCGATTAGCACAGGTATCAGGTAAAAAAACATGGGGGAATCGATGAAACCTGCTTTAAAAGCGAGAGAGGCGATGACAAGGCCGGTTACGGTGCTTAACCACGGAAAAATAGCGGG
>JAQUZA010000598.1 GCA_028691595.1 Candidatus Rifleibacteriota bacterium | reverse complement strand
AGGTTGCGGCTCCGGCGGGCCCTGAGCTCAGATAAAGGCCATTGCTGATCGTTGCAGTATTTACAAGCGGTGCCGCCCGGTCAACTATCAACAAGGCATTAGACTCGGCACCGGTTGCAAAGTTGCCGGCCGCATCGACGATGGTGACTCCGTAGGTTCCGTCAGGGATGTTGGTTGGACTGCTGTCGGCTGCGGTCATGCTGTATGAGTGCTTGAATGGGGTGGCGATGGTAGATTCCATCTGCCAGGTGCTGGTGGCGGTACCGGTGGTCAGCAGCAATCTGAGCGGATCAGAAGCGTTGGTGGTTTCGGCTGTGGCTACCAGGTTACCGTGCAGGGCCGGGTTATGGTAGTAGAGAGGCTTGCTTGAATTGGCCGAAACATTGGTCAACGAGAGTGATGCTACATTCGGTGCTGATTCGTCATAGATGAGATTCAGAGATGCGGTGGCACTGAGGTTGCCGAGGCTGTCGACCACTCTGAATTTGTGAACTTTGGCGTTTACGGCACCGGGATTATTGAAAAATGCTGAGTTTACGGCAGCGATACTGTCGGTGCCGCTGTCAACAAGATTGATTGTGTTGACTTCAACATTTCCTGAATCATAGAGTTTGATCTGGTGCGGCTTAGAGAAAGGCCCTTCGCTGTAGGCAATGGTAAGTGTGGCAATGCCTGGTTCGGCGAATGGGCTGAAAGGCTGATTAAGAAGAACGGTTTCGGTGCTTATTCGTGATTGTTTGCTTGTTAAAGTGGCATTGTACTGTGGCCCGCGAGCATAAACACCAACGGTGAATTCACCGGCTATGGTTGGGGAGGCGATGTTGCCGGCCCTGTCCTTGGCTCCGGTAATGATGTAGCTGTAGGTGCCAGCCGGGAAAGTATCATTGATAGCACTTGCAGGTGCCAGGCGACAGCTGAATTCATCGATCCATGATGTGAGCTGCAGCTGAACTTCTTTCGTTGAAGTGGCAAGCCTGACCGAAGGAGCAATGTTCTGATTCATCGGTTCGTCGAAAGTGATGACAAAAACACTGTCGCCAGCTGACACGGCACCAATGGTGGTGGCCGGTAATGCTGCAAATACTGCGGGTTTGTCATTGTCAACGACCAGCATGGCAGAAGCTGTAGCGCCGGTTGAGAAGTTTCCGGCAAAGTCTGCGACACTAACCTCATAGAGGCCTTCTGGCAGTGAACCACCGAACTGGCCTGTATGGGTTGTCGTTGCCGAAGCAAGGTTAAAGGTGTATGTTGCCGTTCCTGAAGCGACAAGTCTAAGGCTGTCAGTTGCGAGAGAAGTCAGAGTGACGGTTGCTGAACCGGCCACAGCAGGTGAGTAATAGATGATGCCGCCGGTGGCTATTCCATGCCCGCCATCGTTGAAGTTGAAAGTGCTGATACTGGCTGCGGTTCTGTCGAGATAGAGCTTTCTGTCCATGTAACCGCTGGCAGGAGCAATGTTGCCAAGCGCATCCATGAGCCTGAAAGAATATATGCCATCGGTGTCAGGGCCGGTTCCGTTAAGCCAGCCGGCTAGATCGCCGGGGAAGGTGGCAACATTGCCGGCATTGAGAGAAAGGGTTGCAACGTAATTGCCGGCCGGGTTATAAACTCTCAACTGATGGGGGGTGTTGAAGGGGCCGCTGTTATAGGTGAGATGAATCGAAGCAGAGCTGTTCACCAGAGTGCTGTAAGCAACATTTTCAAGCAGGGTAGAGCCGAAGATGGCCGGCTGCAGTGTGTAGATTTTCAGGGCTGCGGCCGGGCCCTGGGCCTGAACATCTACAGAGAAAGGAACAGCCGGAGCAAAATTCAGCGGATTGCCGGCCAGATCGCTGCCGCCATCAACGCGGTAATTGTAAGCGCCTGAAGGATAGGTGGTGCCAATATCAAAGCGATTTACAAAACGCGCAGTGGTGGCAATTGCCGGGTCATCCCAACCGACGAAGTCCATGTATATAGTCTGCATGGCCGTTGTTGTTGCCAGGGTCAATACCGGAACAATTGAAGGTTCCATCGGTTCTGAGAAGGTAACCGTGAAGGTGGCCAGAGTGGCCGGAGTGTTACCAATAACAGTATCGGGTAATACAGCTGTGACTGTTGGGGCGGTATTATCAACAACCAGGGCGGTGTAAGACAACCCGGTATGAAGATTGCCGGCGGCATCAACAATTCCCAGGGCATAAACGGCCTGGTCAAGAGTTGTGCCAAAACTGCCCTGATAGTTGCCTGAGCCAAGATGCGTCAGCGCGAATGTTTCGGTTGCAAGCAGTGAACTCGAGGCAACCGTGAGGCGCATCTGGTCTGTGGCATTGCTGCAGACGACATTTGCAGTCATGTTGCCAAGGCTTAAATTGTTGTAATAATAGATGCCGGCAGAGAAGGTTGCCATACCGCTAAGGGTCATCGAAGTCACGTTGGGTGCAGAACTGTCGTGAACGATTTCTTTGACACTTCCGGTCTCATTGCCGGCACTGTCGATGATTTTTATAGTGATGGAAGTTGGGCCTGTCAGGCCGAGAGGCGTGGTAAAATCGCCGGCAGAGAAGGTCGAAGTTGCGAGAGTTGTGCCGCTTTGCATAATGGCAGCGCTGCCAAGCAGATCGCCACCGGCATTATAGAAGCGAACACGGTGTGGTAGATTTTCGGTCGGCACTTTCTGATATGTTATAGAAAGTGCA
>JAQUZA010000050.1 GCA_028691595.1 Candidatus Rifleibacteriota bacterium | reverse complement strand
ATCGGCTTCGAGCATTATTTCGCGATCGTGTTCGACTACCAGCACAGAATTGCCAATATCACGCAGGTGTTTGAGGGTATTGATCAGACGACGGTTATCGCGTGGATGCAGTCCGATACTTGGTTCGTCGAGCACGTAGGTGATGCCGACCAGCGCCGAGCCGATCTGGGTCGCGAGCCTGATTCGTTGTGCTTCCCCGCCTGAAAGGGTGTGGGCGGCCCGCGAAAGATCGAGGTAATCAAGCCCGACATCTTTCAGAAATCTGAGGCGATTATTGATCTGTTCGAGAATCTTTTTGCAGATGAACTGTTCGCGATCGCTAAGTTTAAGAGCCTGAAAAAATTCGACCAGCTCACCAACCGAGTGTTGCGACAGTTCGTGAATGTTTTCTTTCTCGATGCGCACTGATAGGGCGATATTATTCAAACGTCTGCCATGACAGTCTTTGCAGGGTAGAGTGCGCATAAAGCGTTCGTAGAAGCGTCGGGCACCTTCTGATCTGGTTTCCTGGAAACGGCGGTTGATGGTGGGAATAACCCCTTCGAAAGCTTTGGTCAGCGAGCCCTGCATGGTGCGGCCCTGATATTTGACGTTCAGCACTTTGTTGCCAGAACCGTAGAAGATAACGTTTTTGACTTCTTCTGAAAGGTTTTTAAAAGGCGCATCGAGCGAGAATTTATAATGCTTTGCCAGACCTTCCATCCATTGTCTTGAAAAGGTGGCTTCGGTAAAGTTTTCTGAGGCAATGGCACCTTCTGAGATCGAGAGGTCTGGGTCAGGAACCACAAGCTCGGGGTCGACAATCAGCTGCACGCCAAGGCCTGAGCAGGTCTGACACGAGCCATACGGAGCATTGAAAGAAAACAGGCGCGGCTTGATTTCTGGCAAAGATATGTCGCAGGCAGCGCAGCGCAGGTTTTCGCTGAAGAATTTTTCGCTGCTTTTTTTGTTGTCATCGGTGTCTATGGTCACCAGCAGTTGACCATCGGCGAGTTTAAAACAGAGTTCAACCGCCTCGGTGAGCCTGGCGGCATTCTGTTCACGTTCGCTGCTTTCAAGTTTAACCCGGTCAACGGCAACTTCGATATTATGTTTTTTGTTACGGTCGAGCTCAGGAATTTCGTCGTCGAGAGACCACATGTCGCCATCGACTCGCACCCGCGACAGACCCTCACGGCGCAGTTCGTCAAAAACCTTTGCGTATTCGCCCTTGCGGCTGCGAACAACCGGTGCAAGCAGCGTGATTCGGGTTTTGTCAGGGTAACTGAGAAGAATTTCGATGATCTGGGCCGGGGTGGCGCTTTCAACCGGCTGCGAGCAACTTGGGCAATGAGGTTTGCCAATGGCCGCAAATAACAACCTGAAATAGTCATAAAGCTCGGTGATTGTGCCAACCGTTGACCGCGGGTTACGTGAGGTTGACTTCTGCTGAATGGCAATTGTCGGCGACAGCCCTTCGATACTTTCTACGTCAGGCTTTTCGAGTTGCTGCAAAAACAGTCGGGCATAAGAAGACAGCGATTCCATGTAACGGCGCTGCCCCTCGGCATGAATCGTATCGAAGGCCAGTGATGACTTGCCGGAGCCAGAAACACCTGTTATGACCGTGAGAGCTTTGGTCGGAATAGAAACACTGATTTCTTTAAGGTTATGAACCTTTGCTTTAACGACACGTATCATTGGTGAATTATGCTGTCAGCGCCAGTCGTATTGAATTACGCTTGCCTGAGTAGGGGGGCTGACTTCGCCGCCGCCAAAGGTAATCTTGTAAAAACCAGATACCTTCACAGGCTTGCCGCCACCACGTTTCTTGTTGACCTCAACGAGGCCATTTTTTACAACGACCTCACCCTTGTCTTTTTCATCGTCATAAATAACCTTGAACAAGCCCGATGAGCCGGTCACCTGAACATCAGACGAGTCTATAACGAGCATTCCACGGCCATCGAGAGAAATTGCCGCAGTCAGCTCACCACGCTTGAGAATAACCGGTTCTCTTTCAATTTTGTTTTCTTTGTCGGCAAGGGCAGGTGGCATGACGGTCATCTCAGATTTGCCCGAAAGCTTGATCTGATTTTCGAGCTGCAGCTGAACGGTTACAGCTGCTTCCTCTGCCGTTTTAAACGAATATTCCTTGTCGAATTCAATTTTTTCTTTCAGGACTTCCCAGGCACCGATGTGGCGATGATCGACTTTGCCGGTAATTTCGGTCACCCTTGAGAATAGCAGTTTGCCACGTTCTTCCTGGAAGGCCAGAGTGGCGGCCCGCTTGCGCATTACCATGGCAAAAACGCCAAGAACAACCAGGGCAGCCAGAACTGCCACGCCGATTATCATCCGGCGCTTTTTTTCTTCGTTTTCCTGCGCCAGTTTTTGCGCTTTTTCACGCTCAACCTGAAGCTTTTTAAGCGCCTTATGGTCGAGTTTTTCTAGTTGATGCCATTGTTTAGCCATGATTTAACAATAAAAAGTCATTCTTAAAAAGTATCTATGCCAACCTGAGGGGTTGCCATGATCGAATTTTCCTTAAAAACTTTTTCGTCTTTTGGATACAGAGTACGTATTTTAACGGAAATTGGAAAAAAGTCCACAGGTTTTTCGGGCGGCAGGGTGCCGGCTACCGAGAATTCAATGAATTGAACGTCGTTGACAAGGACCTTTTCGCGGGTTTCTTTTTCGATTGGTGTCAGATTAAGCTTGCCGGATTTTGCGTAGTCGTTTTTGGCATCGGTTGTGTATTCAAAGGCAGAAGACTTCAGGCGAAGATTGCCAACCGGTGCGACTCTGGTATTTTGGGCAAATTCGAGAAACAACTCGTGTTTGACGATTTTTCCCGGCTGGTTTTTAGGTTTTTCGGGTTCGCATACTACCCAGCTCATAACCTTAAGTTCGCCATCAGCTGGTGGTGCGATTGGTTGCCCGTCTTTGAGAATACGCAGATAAAATTCGGCCGGAACTTTGGGGTCGTCATTGTCGCATGGGTCAAAAAATGTATCTGAAAAAAGAGTTGTCGGATAAGTTGCCCCACGAATTTCGCGGCTGAGAAGAGTAAGCGTGTTGCGCATCTGATCGATGGTTCCGCTGATCCATTGGGCTCTTCCGGCTGTTTTGCTGCCACCGATGAATAACTGATAAACAGCGGTCATGAACACCGCCATTACCGCACAGGCAATCAGAATTTCAACCAGGGTAAACGCATGTCTTCTCTTGCTGACAACAATAGATCGCATTAATCGACTGAGCCTCTTCTGGTGATTTTTTGAATACGTTTCTGGGTTTGAGGCGTAACCTTACCCTGGAAATTCTTTACCTGGCCTTCAACGCAAACTTCGATGGCTTCTTCGCCGTATTTGCGCAGCCCCTTGATCGACTGAATTTTGACTTCACCAACGCGATAACTCATTGTGTAAGGGTAGCCATCACTGCTGGTAATGTCAAAATCATTTATGTTTTTTATGCTTTTGTCGATGCTCATTTCAAGAGGTGCCTGAAGGTGATTGCCGTCATATAGCATATTTGAACAGTCACGTATGTAATACTTGAGGTATTTGTCGGCCTTGAGGTTCGGTGCCGGCAGTTCAGGTCTGGTATAACGTTCGTCTGAATCAGATATGGCCAAACCGGGTGCCAGATAGCGAAAATCAGGGTTGTGGTAGCTGCCTAGTCTGACAAAGGCATTTTTGCCCGGAATCGGGTAATAAAAGTATTTGGTGCGCTTTTCGCCGTCGAGTTCGCGTTCGGGCAATACCCTGACAAACAGTTCGGCGCGACTCCCCATCGGTTCAAAAGCATTTTGCCCACTTGAAGTGAGACCTTCAAATTCGGTGAAATTGCACAGAGGGTTTTATACCTGGGCAAATTCAACCGCATCGTAAAGCTCAGTTGGAAACAGCTTGGCCTTCAAAAGAAAGTGCTGCATCGCAGCTCTTGCCGCAAAGAATGCCTGCCGCTCCTGAATGGTGAGCTGATTGTGCCCCGCAGTGCTGGTCTGTCTGAACATCATCGAGACAAAAAGTATCAGCATGCAGAAGCAGAAAAAGAGGGCGATCACTATGGCAACACCACGGCGGGAAGCAGATAAATTCATCATCCGTCGATATCCCCCTTGATTGTCATCAGGTGAATTCGCTGAATTTTGCCGGCTTTCTCTTCTGGTTTGCTGAAGTAGCGCTGATCAAGGTTCCATTGAACCTGAATGACCAGTTTTTTCATTGAACACCAGGCAAATTTTTCGCCGGCATCGTAAACAGTCTTCTCTGTAACCATTTTGGGGGTATAGCGCTCGGCAGTCGGGTTCAGAAAACGTGGTGCGTTGGCATCAAAACCTTCCATGCCCTGGTCGAGATAGACGTTGCCGGGAGCTTCTGAAACGCCCTTGCCCTGGCCTATATCGAGTTCAGAAAAAGGTTTTGAGGTATCAGCAGGGTCTTCAGCGTAATCCTGAAGCCAGGAACCGTCAGAGATTATGGCCGGGTTGCGCAGAAAGGCGAAGGACAGCTCTGATGAGCTGGAAAAATCTTTGGGGTTACCATCGGGAAAAGCCTGACCCACCTGAATTCTTTCGGGTTTCTGGGGCTTTTTTTCTGAGGGGATATCTTCGACCCGAAGGTGAACCAGATAGTGTATGCCGCGTGAATCAGTGACTATGCCCCGGCATGGGTAGCCGGCCGCCTCTTTTTGTGAGCCCTGAAAAAGGACGGGAACAATCTTTTTTGCCCAGTTATCATTATACTTGGCAAAACGCGCCACTTTGCTGATATCATCAACCCTGATATAGCCCGGGTTGCCCTGACGCAGGGCCGCAAAAGGCACATTGTCGAGAATGGTGTTGAGAACCTCGGTCGCCTTATTTATGGCAAAAGCCTGGGCGGCATTTTTGTCGGTTTCGACAGTCTGTCGGCTGATCAGACTGAAAAGGGGTATCATTGCGACCGCCAGAATGGCAACCGCAACGACTATTTCGATAAAGGTTACGGCTCGTCTGTCAGGCAGAAACATCAGCCAGATACCTCTCTAATTAGCTTTAGAGCAATTCGGAAGCAAGTGCAGACAATGAAGAGCGTTCAGACTTGTTCAGAATGATGTGACCAAAAAGATTATGGTTTTTGAATTTTTCGATGACGAAGTTCAGGCCGTTCGAAGAACTGTCGAGGTAGGGGTTGTCGATCTGATAGGGGTCACCGGTCAGTACAACTTTTGTGCCCTCACCAGCGCGGCTGATAATTGTCTTCACTTCATGCGGGGTCAGGTTTTGTGCCTCATCGACGATGAGATACTGCTTGGGTATGCTTCGGCCCCTGATGTAGGTGATTGCCTCGATCTGAACCTTCTGTGACTCGATTAAAAAACGAATTTTTTTGTCGACATCGTCAGAATTTTTGTAGAGCCGGTCCATTACGAATTCAAGGTTGTCAAAGATAGGCTGCATCCAGTGGCTGAGTTTTTCGTCTTTTGAACCCGGCAGGTAACCAATGTCTTTGCCGAGTGGCATGATTGGTCGGCTTACCAGAAGCTTGCGAAACAGATGCTCATCGATAGTCTTCTGCAGGCCGCAGGCCAGAGCCAGAAGGGTCTTGCCGGTCCCGGCACGACCAACCAGGGTCACCAGCTGAATCTCATTGCACAGCAGCAGTTCGATTGCAAACTTCTGCTGCAGATTCATAGGCTCAACGCCCCATGGTTTTGAATTGAGGTGAAACAGCGGCAGAAGCTTTCTCTGCAGGCCATCATATTTGGCGAGAGCAGTTTTGTTCTCGTTTTCGGCCGCTTTCAGCAGAATAAATTCATTTTTTAACAGATTGTCTTCTTCATAGGCGAGCCCTTCCTCACGCAGGAAAGTTTCGATGCGGCTTACCGGCATGACCAGTTCTCGCCAGCCAAGGTAGAGCTCGTCTATATCAACTTTGTTGGTTTCAAAATCTTCGGCCATGATACCGAGAGCATCTGCCTTGATGCGGCAGTTAATGTCTTTGCTGATCAGAATGGGGTTGCGGCCGGTCTTTTTGAGGGTCATGGCGCAGGCGAGAATGCGGTTGTCAACTTTGTGGCTGTCGAGGCCAAACCCTAACGGGATCTCATCTTTTTCAGAGTCGATCATGATCTGAAGCACGCCACCGGTTGGCAGCTTTACACCTTCGGCCAGGTTGCCCTTTCCGCGCAGATTGTCGAGTTCTCTTGATGCCTGACGGGCTTCACGGCCCCGCTCATCGTTAATGCCTTTAAAACGGTCAAGTTCTTCGATTACACCGAGTGGAATTACTACGTCGTGTTCCTTGAATGAGAATAATGCCTGATGGCTATGTAAAATGACGTTGGTATCCACTACGAAAGTTTTTTTCATTAAGCGGCTTCCTGATCTGAAATGTTGAGCTGTACTACGAAGAACTTAGCACAGCATGAAAACTGTGTCAAACTTATGCTTTGTCATTCCGGGCAAACCAGCTTCTATTTTAACTGGCTCCCTGACGTGGTAAACGACTATACCGTGATAACGATCTCAGCCGTGAATCGCATGAACTTAATTGTAATCAACGCGACCTCACCAGTCATACCCGCGTTAATTTATCGAAAAAAACTTGTCTGGCGATTAAAGATTCCCAAAAATCAGCCGATAGGGGACTTTGGGAAAGTGTAACAACCCGATTCTATGAAACGCTTGATGGTTTCTTAAAACTGAAAGGAACAGAAGTTCCATGAATAAAAGGCATCATTCATATCTTCTGACTGGTTTCCTGCTTCTAGCTGTGGCATCAACGGCCTTTGGCCAATACAATGATTACCAGACACCCGAAGGTTACTCGATGGCTCCGCCCGAAAACGAATTTTACATCGAGGCTACGCCTTCAGTTAGCGCTGATAGCAGTTGGGTCGAAGAAGATTCAATCTCAACCGGCTATCAGACCTACACTGTTAGAAAGGGCGATACCCTCGGATCAATTGCAAAGAAATTTTTTGGTACAACCACAAAGTGGAAAGAAATTGCCCGTGCCAACGGCATCAGCAATGCTGCCAAAATAAAGGTCGGTCAGACGCTTGAAATTCCGACAACCAATTACGAAAGAGGTCAGGGTGTGACATACAGGCAACGCAGCCACTATGTTTCATCTCCGTCTGTTGCGCCTAATCCGGGAGCTACGACCGACCTGCCGCTACCGCCGGTTACCAGCGCCAACGATGCCGTACTCTATTCAGATTCAGGACTGCCACAGATTATTCTGCCCGGCGACCAGCCGACCCGCAGCAAAGAAACTGATCATCATGTGACTTTTAATGGCTTAACCGGGCTGGTAAACACTTTTGCTGCCTATCCGCTCGGAGAAAACATGTTTTCAACGGCATTTGGCGTGGTCTGGAACAAGATCACCCGTCGTGATGGCAGTCGACTGCGCAGCGGTGAAGATGCTGATTACTGGGAATTCCCGATGCTCATGACCTATGCCGGTGAGAATTTTGAAGTCGCGTTCAAACTGCCATTTGAGTCATACGATGTCTTTGCCCCGATTACCTACAATTTCAGAGATGGCTCAGATTCTGGTATGGGCGATGCAGCGCTGCGCCTGAAGTTCAGTTCTCAGAATGATGAAATGGCATCGTGCCTTGGCCTTGGTGCAATTTTTCCGACCAGTGACATCGATATCGGCAATACTGACACCAACAATGCCTGGGAAGTATTCGCCGGCCTTTCGAGCAAACGCAAGGAGGGTGGCAATATCCACCTGAACGGTGGTTATCAGGCTGGTGACGGCAACACCAACCACGAGGGCGTGTTCGTTAATGCCGGTTTCGATTACAGCGCCAACGAATCATTCACCTTCATGGGTGAAGTGAACTTCTATAACCGGATCAACAATGGCAGAAGTACTGATCTGACTCTGGGCATGCGCTACCACGTGAAGCAGGGAATGTCGCTGACTGTAGCCGCCCCGATTGCTCTGAGCAACGATATGTTCTTCGGTTATGATTATCGCCTGCAGGGAATGCTGCAATATCATTACTGAGCTGTAAAACCAGCTGAAGAAATCTTTATCAACCGGTGACTCTGATTAAACGGGGTCACCGGTTGTTTTTATATATCATTCTGAATCAGATCAGGAGTGAAGGGCCGGCGTGGCGGCCATTCTGGCGCTGGGGTCGTTGATGGGCAGAGAGTCTGCCTAAGCAAAATTACCACAAGATCAGCGATTGTCGGGCATTCGCTTGCCCTGGGGCCGGCCAGGTTCAAGACCGCAGGTTTGGTCCGCTGCAGCCAGGTCTTTATTTTCCCGGCAGCGGAAAATGCTGTTTCAGATACAGGTGGTTTTTCAGAAAGCCATTCTTCGCCTGATTGTGTGGTTTCAGAAAGATCATTGAGTCTGTTCTTTTGCAGTTCATCAGCAACATCGATCAGCAGAAACGGTTTTTTCATTCTTCTGCAGCATTCAACAGTTAAAGCTGTACCCCGAGACGGACAACCATCGGTGAAGATAAGTGTCGCATCTGAATCTCTGACGTTTAAGCGCGTTCGTTGCTGATAAAGGGCTGAATCTGTTTCCAGAAGCCTGTAAAAGTCGGGAATTGCTCCGTCTTCTGCCCGCCGCCCGGCCGGACACCAGCCATGGCAAGGAATGCCGCTCTGCATGGCAAAGTCAAGAGCGGCGCGGTCAACGCCGGTCTGCCCTCCGGATATCAGCATGCGTAAAGCAAATTTCTGCATGCCCGATTATAAATCATCACAGCCGGGTTGAGAAGCACAGCTGCCAAAAAGCATCTGCTGCTGGTAAATATGCAGGTCGACGGGCAGGCCGCCATTGACAAGGGGCGCAAGACATTCGCGTTCAAAAAGCGAATCGAACATGTATAAACGCTCAGGGTAGCAGCGGGTCATGCGCAGCCAGAGCGTGCGCCTGGTTTCGTAACCGGCACTTTCAAAAAGACTGCAGAGCAATTCAGCGTGACCGCCGGCTACCAGGTTATCGAGGGTATTGGCGGCCTGCTCGGTGGCAAACCTCTCTTTGCTGCCAATGAATGTGAGAACCCACAGGTCTCGTGGGCAGAGACTTCGCATGTCATTGAGCGTGCGCCGGCTGCTGTCGAGACAAATGCCGTTGTTGCAGATAAAAATCTGCCGCATTTCAAGGGGCACAGCCCTGAACAACTGCCCCCTGAAACTGCCTGAATCAATGTTTAAAGCACATTTCTGACAATCCATGCATTTTCTCCTTTTATGCTAGTGGTCTGTTAAACTTGAATATGTAGTAATTTCGTCATTCCCGCGAAAGCGGGAATCTAAGCCGCTACATGCTAGATTCCCGCCTGCGCGGGAATGACGAAGACTCCTGTAATTCTTGTGTGACAGAGGACTAGTTGCGACTGGCCTGCTGATATAGGCTGCCGCTGTAAGGGTTCGCAATAATTGCATCGAGATATCTGGCGCGGCGACTGCCAATGCCGGCAAAACTGTCGAGTGGTGTCAGACCCATGGCAGAAAATATCGGGTTGAGAAGCCACAGGCTGCGTGGTTCATAAGCCTCGAGCCACCGCCAGAGCTGCAACCGCAAAGCTTCGCCAGCAGCATGAAAAATTGATAGAATCAAAGCCCGGTCGCGACCGAGCAGTGCTGATTTTAACGAGAAAAAAACAAGTTTTTGCGCGAGTTCGTCGCCCTGATACAGGTGGTTGATAACATAAAAATCGAGAAAACACCGATTGCCAAGGTTGCGGGCACAATACCCGGTATCGCATCTCTGACTGGAATGAGAGCAGAAAGGTCTGCGGCATCTTTCCACAGCGTTTCCACTGATCGGGTTGAAAGGACATTCGTTGCAGCACATCATATTTCCGGCCTCCCAATTTTTTTAGCTCCACTGATAAATCAAATGAAAAAAAGAAAAGGGAAAAAATAGTTGAAAAATTTTTTCTGCCCGATCATCCCGGCTTTGTCTGCAAAAATTGTGGCAGCCACCCCCTGATTTTGTTATGCTGATGTTTGAGAGGCTTACAGCATGCAAAACAATCATATCGAAGCAGGATTGGCAGTTTTTTTGAATGACCCTGGGCCGGGCTCTGCTTATGCCCTGATCATGAGTTGCCAGAACTATCTTTGTAATATTGCCAGTCGCTGGCGTGATGCGAATCTGACGCGTTCAGACAAGATTCGTGAACTTGCCAGCGAAATGCTGCTGATTCTGCTTGAAGATTTCAACAGTTCAAGAGTTTTACACCCGAGATCGATTCTTGCCTTCGTCCATCAGAGACTGAAAAGGTTGACCCGACCGCCTCTAAGACGTGAAACCGCTTTTGGCCTGACCGATTCCCTGCCCGAAACAGGTCGGTCAGACTTTACTGCAGCACGGCTAGAGTTTGCCGACGAAATTTATAGAACGGTCAGGTGCTTTCTGGCTGGCTACCACGACGAGGCAGCGGCACAACTGGCTTTTCTTTTTGTGCACGTTTTTCCTGAAGTTCCATGGGCAAGCCGTCTACTCGCCGAAAGAGATGGTTATGATGTCGCCAGGCGGCTTGAAGCCGACAAAAAGCGCATGGCCAGCTTTAACCAGAACCTCAGGGTTCAGTTCAGAAGTCTTCAACATGGTGACTGGCGTGAAATAACTGAATGGAGCTCAGGTGAACGCAGCCATCTCGCCTGGAGAATAATCAGCATCTGCCCGGCTGAAGTTAAGGCCGACTCTGAGGCAGATCTGATCGAGCTTGATTCGTGGCGAGAACGCATTGACCGCCGTCAATCACAATCACAAAGTGATCTTGCTGCGGCCTTGCGGGTGTTCGCTGATTTGCGCGCTGCTTTTGCCGGGCAGTCTGCTACTATGGTCGCCGCTGAAGATGCTGCTCCCTGGGGTGACGCACCCGATACTCTGCTTCAGCTTATCGGGGGGCCTCGCGATTGTCTCGAGGTTGCACAGTCAACAACGGATTGGGGCCATGACTACCCCGTCTCAGATCCTCAGGCGGTTATTGAAGACCCTGACTATCTCAAGATAGCTGAAGAATTGAGTGCCTGGTTTGGCGACCTGCACCGTCAAAAAGGCAAAAACTGCAAACAAATTGAACAGAAGGTGTTAAAATACAGCTGATCAGCAAATCAGGAGAAAATGATGAACCTTTCGACCGGTTGTATCGTAGAATATTCAGCTAAAGGAACCCAGCCGGAAACAGGAGTGGTTTTGAGCGCGGCCAGTGGCAGTGTCAGACTCTATCTGCTGAACGGTAAAGAAACGACAGTCCCCGAAAAAAGAATTCTGCACTCCACTTCCCGCGCTGTTACGAGCGTCAGTGATCGTGAAACCTGCCGACAGAACCTGATTAAGACAAACAGCCGTCGCAGCGAAATTGCCCAAAGCATAGATCTGGCCGAATTGCACAGCCTGCTGGTCGAAGAGCAGCGCCCATACAGTTTTTTTGAACTTTCTGGTTTTTTATTTTCTCCTGACGATGAAGATTCTGCAGCCGCACTGCTGCGTTGTCTCAGCGAAGACCGTCTGTATTTTAAAAATCGCAACGAAACCTGGCAACCGGCAACAGCTGATGAGCTGAAGCAGGCTCTTGAACTGCATGCAAAAAAGGAACTCGCCGAACGCGAAGAAGCTCATTTGATAGAGGCTTTAAAACAGCTTGGCGGCTTTAAGGGCCTTCCTGACGTTCTCAAAGATCATATTTCAGATCTTAAAAACCTGGTTGCCTGCGGCGAAGAGGCAAAAATTCCGCGTCGTCTCGCTTCGGCTCTTGATAAAGCCGGCCTGAGCAACCCGCGCAAATTGTTTCAAGCTCTCGTTGCCTCAGACATCCTCAGCCCCGACGAAAATCTTGCCATAATAAGGTTTCGGCTGCCGGTCGAATTTGCACCTGAGCTTCTGGCCGAGGCCGAAACTCTGCGCAAAACCGAGATCAGAGCGCTGCCGCGCGTTGATCTCTGCGGCCTGCGCACCTGGGCCATCGATACCCCCGGTTCTCAAGACCGAGATGACGCATTTTCTTTTGCACAGCACTCTGATGGCAGCAGTACTCTCTGGGTTCATATTGCCGACCCGGCCGAGTTAATATTGCCCGGGTCTCCGCTTGACCGTGAAGCCTCCAGTAGAGCCAGCTCTGTCTATATGCCTGATCAGCGCATTCACATGCTGCCACCAGAAATCTCAGAAAACTTTCTCAGCCTTTCAGAGGGCAGCGAACGTCTGGCTTTGACGTTTATGCTCGAGTTTTCGCCCGA
>JAQUZA010000049.1 GCA_028691595.1 Candidatus Rifleibacteriota bacterium | reverse complement strand
GGTGAGTATGAATAAAGGTTCTTGCCGTTCTTCTCAAGGCCGGCCGGGTTATTGAAAGTTGTCAGAGCCACCTGACCAATTGGCTGCTTCTGGCCATTGGAATAGACACCCCTGATGATGCCGTCATCTTCAAAGTAAATCTGTTCGAGCAGACCCATTTCATAACCATCCTGACTTTCTGCTTTGGTCGAAAAGTCTGAATCGAACTGGGTGATTAATGAGGTTTTCATATCAATGGTAAGAGGATTGCTTCCCTCTGGTTGCATCTCAATAAGGGGCACAAAAGATTTTCCCTCATCTATCTTACCGTTTTTGAAGAAATACATCTTGCCTTCGCGGTTTTTGATAAGAGCATCGTTGGCGCGTTCAAGATCAGCAGCAGTCGGTTCTTCGGGCTTTTCAATATTGTTGGCCGGGTCTTTCAGCCAGGCAACAATTTCAGGGTCATCATCAGAATATTTGATCTTGTAAGCCCATTCCATTGTTTGCGAATTCGTATGTTCCCACTCAGTCACCAGGCCATGTTTTGCACCTAACGAATCATGAATGATAATGTTGGTTGAGTGCTTTGCACCTTTGCTTATTGCACCGTCAATTTTGAATACTTCGCCGTTGACTGTTGCTGAGAAGGTGAGCATGTCCGAAGATGGCTGAGGAACCATTATGTTAACTGAGTCAGATGCGCCCTTTTCTGCAGTGGTGATCATGCTCATATTTTCATTTGGCAGCCAGGGGTTGTTGCCTTCAGTCAGTGTGAAAGAAAGCCCGCCGTAATTAAAGTCACTGACGGCGGCTGTGCCCCTTGTTTCTCCGGCAGTCAGACCCAGCTGACTGGCACTGCCGTTACCAGAAATAATTACTCTTTCGCCCGATCCCGAAGTGGTGCCGGTTATGACCAGCTGATCAGGACTTCCGTCATTGTCGGTGTCAGCAAATGACGCACTTGCTTTAACATTTTCCTGAGCCAGTCTTGAGTTGATCTCGGCCAGGATTGCACCGCGTGAATAAATCTGGTTATTGCCTGCAACGAGGTCACTGAAACTGATGAGAGCGGATCGCCCGTCCCGGTCAGTTATAGTAAAGCTTACATCACTTGAAGGATCCCAGACATCATTTTCGGGGTCATAAGCGGTACTGTCAATCTGAGCCATGGTAGTATCACTGAACACTTCTGGTCTTGAACCACCGGTGCCTCGCTGGACTCCTTCAGTAAACCCGAGATCGGCAAAGCTGCCGCCGCTGTTTAACATTTCAAGCTCGCGATTACTGCCGGGTTCGTTGCTGACAATCTGAAATTTCTGGGTAATGGCATCATAGTAAGCTGTAGCACGCACCCCGTTGTTTTTCATCGCTGTGTTGATTTGATCGGTAATATCTGAGGTGGAATACGTCGTTCCAGCTGAAAAACTAACTGTCGCCACTCTGACAGGAACAAACTGGTTGTCGGCAATGTCGAATGAAGTATCATCGGCAGGAGTCCAGTGGGTGCCGAAGGCTACGGGAGTGCCTTCAAAACGTGCCTGTTCACCGCCAAGGGTGCCGGCACCTATGAAACCACGCTCTGCGCCGACAACACGGTATGAGGTTGCGCGGGTCGGGTCGCCGCCGTCAAAGATAATCTGAACGGTTTCGTCAGCTACTTCGGTGCCTGAAACAGTAACGCCAGAACTGAGGCCGTCACCTGTATTGGCAACTGCGTTAACCGGCATGGTGGCCGAACCGGGCTGGGGGTCACCATCAGGATCATAGGTAAAATATGGGTTGGCTACTGAGGATGTTGGGCCGGCCGGTTCTACGGTGCTTTCGATAACTTTGCCGTCATCATCTGTCTTCAATGTGCCGGTGGCAACATTTCCTTCGGTGTCATCGACCGCTGACCAGATCCAGTTGTTTGAATCAAGTTTTTTGAACTTGAATTGCAGGTTCTGAAAATTGCCGCTGCTGTCTTTGAAGGTCAGGGTGTCGAGACCCATTTCTACATCACGCTCAGCTGAACCACTGTCGAGGTTACATGAATAAGTGATTTCGTTGGTCTGGTGTGCGTGTTTCTTTAAATATTTGGTGATATTGATATCATAAGGAACTACACCGGTTTCCTTCATTTCAAGATTGCCGGTTTTCGGGTCCTGGGTTGCTGACCAGCCCTGCATCTTGTAACCTGTGTTGGTCATTACCAGGTCATAATTCGGGTTGATGTTGAGGTTACCGTCTCTTGTGTAGTAAGTGTTGCCGTCATAGCCCCTGACGGCGAAGAAACCTGAGCCTTCGATGGCGACATCTGTCTGTTTGCCGGTGCTCTCAATTGCGCCCTGATCCATCAGGGTATCGATTGCCGCGTTCTTGACGCCCAGCCCGACCTGCATCGGGTTCAGTCCGCCGTAGTCGCCAAAGGCCTGCTGGCCGTGCCGCAGGGTTTCCGAAAACATATCCTGAAACATGACACGACCGCGCTTAAACGCAGTGGTGTTAACGTTAGCGATGTTGTTACTCAGAACATCCATTTTTGTCTGATGTTGCTTGAGCCCCGAAACTCCCGTGAATAATGATCTAATCATAGCACATTTTCCTCTTGCATCGGCTCTGTGCCGTTAACCGCAGGGTTCGGTCCGTCGTCGCCCCCGGTAGCTCCATGAAGAGTGGAGCAGCCGACCGGGAGAAAAACCTCGCCTCATGCTGGTTTTTCATCCCGGCCAATCCGCTGGGATTGGCAAAGATCATTAATTTTTTGTGCCGTCATCTGTCATTCTGACGGTTCTGGCTTCCCCGGGAAGGGGTCCGGCCATTTTTTATGGATTCGTTCTGCCTTATGATCTTTACTTTTCCCGGTCCGTTTGCTTCCTTAATTTCTTTTTTAGCCTTCTGGTCTCATCTGTCTAATTGCGCTCCTTATCCATACTTCATATTTACGCTGTCAATGTTCGTTACAATTCCATTACGCATTTCATCAATGCCCATCGCTGTTACCAGCGTGCGACTCGGAACATTCACGACGAAGGCTCCCTCCCTGGTCAGTACCAGTGAATCTTTCGCCCCCTTGGCTTCAAGCTCCGAAAACGCTTTGTTAAGAGAGTTTTCCAGGGCCGAATCCATCGAAATGTTTCTTTCGCTGAGGCGCTTCTGGGCATGGGCACTGATGCGGAACTGATTGTTTTCAGGGGCCTTGATTGTCTGCAGGAACAGCGAATCGAAGCTTGTTACGCTTTGCCTGGTGTTTCCAGCCTGCGTTGGCTTCGGCGACTGAATCCCCGTCAACTGTGGCCCTCGCGGTCCAATCATCAGTCTTGGGTCCATGATTTGCCTCGTGGTCAGATTAAGTTGTCAACAAATACTGCGGTTCAGGACCTGGTAGTTTCGTAGATCGTCGGGCTCACCAGCTGAACGTCTTCGAGATTGTAAGCTTCATCACCAACTTTCAAAAATGGGACTCCATCATTGAAACCGACCATATCAACAACGCCGGTGATCGCTTCTTCCATATCTTCACTTTTCACTGTAACTGTGGTGCCCAGATACATCATTGCCTGAGTCTGTGAATTCTTCGAGAATGTGCTTGTGAGAGTTTCAAGCTGCTTGTTCATGTTCAGCATCTGTTCGAGAGAGCTGAAGCTCGACATCTGACCTATGAAGTCCATGTCTTCCATCGGATTCATCGGGTCCTGATTCTTGAGCTGAACTGTCAGAAGCTGCAGGAAGTCATCTTTTCCAAGCGCCGAACCGGGTGTTCGACTGGTGGTCAGATTCATACTGCTCGATACATCTACAGGTTCGATTGCCATCGGACTTTGCCTCCTATACCGTCATGTCAACAGCCTGAATATTCAGAGCTGCCCGTCTCAGATTCGGTAGAACGTTCTTACGGATAATCGCTTCCACATCATCTTTTTGTGATGCAGTAAGGCGACTGGATTTGTTTTTTCCACCAGACATCTGATTCCCATTTCTTTCATCGGGATTTCCTGACGAAATATCCACTGTTATTTCAGTCAGATTCACACCCTGATTGATCAGCTGCTCTTTGATCTGGGGTGCCAGTTCATCGAGTTTGGCTTTGGCCATGGTGCTCTCTGCCGAAATTCGTGCGGTGACGGCTCCATCTTTTGAAGTCAGTTCCATTTCAACCTTGCCCAGCTCTTTGGGGTCGAGCTCAAGATTCAGAACTTTGCTGCCGTTTTTCGTTTTGACAAATTCTGCCTTGTCAAGCAGTTCGGCAAAGGCAGTTGAAGCGACCGGCTGCGGGTTACCTGCTCTGTTTGCTGCATTGGCATTGGCGGTGCCCCCTGACTGGAAAGCATAACCATTGCTCATGCTGCTGCTGTTTGAGCCACTACCTGCCTGAACACCTTTTTTGCCGCTGTCTGTATTAGCGACCGAAAAGGCGTGCCCTTCTGTCTTACCGGTTGCACCTGAAGTTTTTTCGCCAAGCAGCGAAAGAAACCTTTTTGCGACTTCTTCAATTGCCGGTTTTACTTCTGCTCCGGTAGTTACCTGGCTTGATGCACTCTGGTTCTGATTCGGCAATTGCCTTGCCTGTTCAGAATCAGTCGAGGTCTCACTTACACTGGTTTCTGCAACGCTCTGAGACTCATTGACGCGCTTGAACTCCTGGCGCAAACTTTCTTTGCCGGTCTGGTTTGAAGAATTTTCCACGGTTTTAATGCCGCCGTCTTTTTCTTCTTCACCAGATTTTTTGTCGTGGTTCTTCGCATCTTTTCCCTGGGAGACTTCTTCAGAATCCATATCAGCATTGCTTTCTGAACTGCTTTGGATTTCTTCTACATTCGTAGCAGTCTGCTCAACATCAGATTTGGCAGTTGCGCGACCTTCTGCGTCAAGGCTGGCAGCTTTTTCCAAAGCAGCTTCCTTCGCATCGGCATCCTGAATCTGTGCATTCATGGCCAGAATCTGCTGCTCCTGTGTTTCAGGGACTGATACTTCATCACCGGTTGTTTCAGCTTCTGAGTCGATAAGCTTTTGTGCTTCTCTACCCTCAGCATCAACTTTTACCAGTTCTTCTGTTTCTGCTGCCAGAGCATCTTGTCTTACAGCTTCTTCTGCAACGGCAAGAGTGTTATCGGCAACTGATTCTTCGTCAGCAACGCTGACTTGAAGCTCATCAGCGATCTTTGAAAGCAGATTCATGAATTCTGGCTTGCTGACCAGTTCAGGCAGAGCACTCTGCTCTTCAGAAACTGGCAATTCTTCGATCAGGGCAAGCAGATTTTTCTGAAATTCTTCAGGTGACTCGGCGAGGGCCTCGAGATCTTCCGGAGACATCTGTTGAAGGGCGTTGACCAAGGTTTCCTGCTCTTCAACACCAAAGCTGGCCAGAAGACTTTCGAGGGTCTGCATGGCATTGTTCACTGCATCTGCATGCTCGGCATCAGCTGAAGCGGTTTGAGTTGCCTTTGAACTTTCAGAAGCATCGGCGTTCGCAGATACATCCTCAGCTTTGTCTGAACTGATTTCGTCACGATCTGATGCAGAGTTGGCCGATGTCTTGCGGTCGTAATCATCGGTTTTTTTAAGTGACATGCGCTCCTGATAGGTCTCGGTCTGCTCAGACCTATCTGACATGTTTTCAATTACCGGTTTTTGTTCAGACAGAAATCTGGTTTCTGAACTGTTGATCAGTAAGGGGTTTACGTCGCCTGCAACAGAACTGCTGCGAAAGCTGAAGTTGACCGAAGCCTTCGATGAGGCAGAAGTATGGTTGGTATCAAACGCAAGTCGATCCTGTAAAAGACTTAAAAAGCCACCTGATTCAGAACTATCGTGCTTCTTTCCGCTTTTTACTGTAGTGGACGGGCTGGTCTGACTGCTTAGAATACCTGCTAAAAAGTCATTATTCATTGTTTCACCTCCTTTTCAACTTTTTATATTTATCCACTATCTCTATCGTCTTGATTTTTAAGAACCCTTAGTACTTATTTTTTTAAAAATAAATTTTTAGTTGTCGAGATGCCTGAAACTCTGGTAAAAACAGGCAAAATCAGTTCTATTCTTGAATGCACGACTAGTTTGCCCCTAGTAAACGGTGCAAATTTGACCTTCGTGCATCGGAAGTGTTACTTTGTGCACCAGAAAATATGCCTGGGCAAGGTGCCCAGATCGGAGTATTCCTTGAAAAAACTGATTGCTTTCCTGCTTGTTCTTCTGACTCTTCCTTGCCTTCTCAAAGCTGACGAGGTGCTCTGGCCTCTAGCTATAGATATTTCGCAGAGTTCGAGCTTTGCCGAGTTCAGGGGAATGAGGTTTCATGCCGGAATTGACCTGCGCACCCGGCAGAAAAACGGCTTTCCTGTCAGGGCCATAGCTGACGGCTTTATTTCAAGGGCCAGTGTTCAATTCAGAGGGTATGGCTATGCACTATATATTGATCATCCTCAGCTTAAAACGCGGGTAGTTTATGGCCATCTGCAGGATTTTTCTGGTCAGATAAAGAATTACATCGATACCAAGCTTAAAAAAATGGGCCAGCGCCATGGTATTAACGATTTTTTCACCCCTGAAAGATTTCCGGTCAAAAAGGGGCAGATCGTGGCTCTGTCTGGCGATACCGGCAATGGACCTTCACACCTGCATTTTGAAATGAGAACTCTCAATGATGAGCCGCTGGCACCGGGGTTGTTCGGTTACCGTCCTGAAGATAAAATATTTCCTTCCTTTCACTGGTTTTATGTTGAACCTATGGCCCACCAGACTGTGATCGACGGTAGTTTTCTGCCAGCCCGGTTTGCTCTTGAAAAATCAGGCAAAAGTACCTGCCGATTAGCCTCAAGCCCGGTAATCAGCGGCAAGGTTGCTTTGCAGGCCGGCATTTCAGATACAAATGGTGCCGGAAACCGCTATGGCGTGGAGAAGATTACGCTGAAAAGTGGCGACAAGACCCTTGTTGAAAGGCTTTTTCATCAGTATAGCTACGACGAAAACCGTCAATGCCCGTGGGTTTATGATTATTTTAAATCCAATGAAAAGAATACCGGCTATGTCTATAATCTTTTTAAATGGCCCTTTGATACCCTGCCCTTTGCCAGACAGTTTCCCGCCTGGAGCGGCTTTGTCGACAGCAGCGAATTTGTCGGCGGTCGGTTCAATTTTGAAATACTGGCTTACGATTATGGTAACAATAAAATTCAGGCTGCCGGAGCATTAGTCGCAAAGAAACATGATTTTTCACGCCAGTTTTCTTCTGATGTTCTTGTTAACTACAAGATGGCAGAATTCCACCAGACGAACTTCAGCCTTGTGGCAGTGGGTTATGGTCAGGCCAAAGACCGCTCTCTGTCGTCTTCTTATGGAACCGTGCGGGTTGAAGATAAGGCTGGCAAAGCGTCTGATCTGTCCTGTATACTGCGAACCGACCGGATTGAAATTGCTTTTGATCTTGAACCGCGCTGGCAGGCTGGTGCCTGGCTCGAAGAGCAACGACTGCTTCCTGAGACGGTTTTTGTCGACAGCAGGGGAGGGGAGGTTGCTATTGAAAAGGGCGCTCGTGCAGTTTTTCCTGCCGGAAGCTTAAACTTCCCCGTTTTTGCAGCCTTGCGACCAACTGTGGCCATGCCGGCACCAGGCGGAAATGCTAAGCGTGGCTGGCTCAAGCCCTTCAGTGCCATCTGGCATCTGACACCCGATAATGTGGTTTTCAATTCAGAGGCGAGGGTGGGTATTGTTCCACAAAACTACAATGGCGACATGCGAAAACTGGGCGTATATAACGTCAACGGCGAAAAAAGTTATTCACACAATGGCGAAAAAAATGAGGGTGGGGCCCTGACTTTTTCGGTAAGAACCGGTGGCCGCTATGTGATTCTCGAAGATCTGCTTGCACCAGTGCTCAATTATACCCGCCAAACTACGCATTATCACCTTGGAAAATGCTATGTATTCAAGGTCTCCGATGTGGGCAAGGGGGTTGATTATCTAAGTGCCAGAGCTGAGATTAACGGCAGCTCAACTGAGGTCTACTCAGATCCTGATAAGGCCGAAATATACGTGGTTGTCGCGCCATCGGCTTTGCCACATCTTGTTAAACTGCATATCTCCGATCAGGCCGGTAACATTGCCGAAGTTTCCCGCAAAATCAAAAACTGAGATTTTTATTTGGTGGGTAACAGCCAAAATATAACTGAAAAATTTGGCCTGAGTTGCGACAGCTCTTTTGACAGTGATCAGATTGAACCCTCTGTTAGAGCTGGTTATGGCTGATGGTTGGTTCCGGCTGGCAAAACTATTCTTGACCATCTTCACCTGCCCATGGTATCAGTGAATGTTTGTGCTGTACATTAAAGTAAGAGAAAAATGCTTTTCTTGAGGAGTTTTCATCAGAAATGAAACGGATAGGCTTGTTGCTGTTTGCTGTTCTATTCTTAATTTCGCCCTGTTTCGCCCGCGAAGGCCAGGATTCTGGTATCAGGTTTTCTGACCTTTTTGGTGAGGTCAGCGTCAGGCCTAATGCCGAAGACGACGATGCCTACGAATTCGCTGAGCTTGACATGCCCCTTTATGTCAACGACCGCATCAGAACCAAAGAAGAATCGGGTGCAATTTTAAGTATGGCTGATATGTCAACTTTTGTTGTTAAACCTGAAAGTATAGTGGTTTTGAACACAACCAGCGGCAAAGAAAACAAGATCGAGCTGCTGGCCGGTAATATCTGGGTTAACGTCAAGAAAATGGTCTCTGACGGCACCATGGAAGTCGAAATGAGCCAGGCGGTCGCCGGTATCAAGGGTACCAACATTACCTGTTCGACCCGCAGTGGCGAAGACCGCATTCAGGTTCTGCGCGGCCATGCAGAAGTTCTGATTAAAGAATCAAAAGAAACCGTTGAAGTTCAAGAGGGCGAAGAACTCATTGTTAAAAGCGGTGGCAAGACCGAAAAGGTTGAAATTGACGTTCAAAACGAACAGAAAAAATGGGAAGAACAGACCTCACGCATGGGCGAGCTTATTCAGCTCAACGAGATTCCCGAAATTCTCAAAGGCATTCTCGATGCCGAAACCTCAGAATTTGCCAGAATTAATGGTGCTTTTGGCAAGCTGATCGCTCTTGTGTCGGTTGATGAAGCGGCAGCTGTCGAAATCAAGCGTGATGCTGAACGCTTCGTGGGCGTGATCATGGAAGATAACCTCATTCTGAGCTCAATACGTAAAAAAGTTGAAGTTGCTCTGCAGACACCAGATATTACCGCCGCAGATCGGGTTCTGCTGGCTAATCATATGAAGAATATTGCTGCTGTCATGGCCCGTCAGCAGGGCTTTCAAACAGAAATCGCCAAGATCCTGCGTTATCAGTTCAAACTGACTGCGATTATTGAAGATATTGTTGATCCATTGGCCACTGATGGAACTCTTGCAAGTGCAGCCCAGCTTGTTGAAGATATCAGCGGCACAATTGAACAGTTGCGCACCGAACTGACTCAAGTTACTTCAGAAGTTGACTCGGTTCGTGCGGTTCTTTCATCGAACGCCAATGGCCAGAGTCAAGACTGGTTCAAAGAATCAATCTCTGTCTGTGCCGATGCCCTGGCAGATCTCGATGCCCTGACTCAGAAGGTAACCGATCTGCTCAACGAAAACCCGACATCTCTTGAACTTCAGGCTCTTTTGAAGTCTCTAAGTGACCAGCGCAACTCGATTGGGGTCACGATTAAATCTCTGACTGTGGTTGAGGTTTCTTCAGATGTCATTACCGAGATGTCCCAGCTCGACGATGTGCTTTCAGACAGAATGATTGCCTTGCAGAACGAAATTGCCTTCTATCAGACCATTACAGAATCTGATATCCGCCTCAATACTGCCGCCATGGAGCGCCGTCTGGTTGCCTCTGCCAAAATTATTGACGGTTACGCCAGAGTGCGCAGATATTACAGCAACGCTCAGCGACTCTACAACAACACCATGCGTGCTGCCGCCAGTTCAAAATACAAAACCGCTGAACAGGAAGAAGTTGAAAATACCTGGCAGAACATCAGCGATCGCTTTCAGCAGCTTGGCAGCATTGCCAACGAACTGCAGTCGAATATCAGCGATCTTGAAAGTCAGCTCAGCACTTTCCTGAAGTGAGACTACCCAAAGGATAACCACCATGAAAAGAAATATTCTGAAAATCATTATCCTGGCAGTTGTTCTGCTGGGCAGCCCAATTTATGCCTTTTCCAACAAGGTAAGCGAAGGGGCGATGACCGCATTTACCCGCTATGAACCAGACTTTGCCAAGGCGTTGCGTCGCCTTGAAGAGCTTGACCGGCGCATCGTCAACCTCGATCTTGAATCTGACAGTGCAAAAATGGCTGATGCCAATGAAGAAGCTGAAGAAATCATGGATCGAATTCAAAAACGCTATGACCTCATGGAAGACCTTTTTAAAAGCGTTTCTGGCGATTACCCCGCTGACCGCGACGAACTTTTTGAGGGTTTTTCGCGACTTGATGACTACTACAGGGCCATCAGAGATTTTCATACCGAAAAATTCGTTTACCGCTCTCAGAAACAGGCTGATAAACCTGTCGCAACAGTTCCAGTAACTGAAAAGCCAGAAGGCGTTGCCGATGGGCAGGCTGATTCGCAACCGGTTGGGCCAGCAAAAACTGTTGATGCAGCAACAACCTCACCCGCTGCTGCAAAAGCCTCCAAAGAACAATCAAAAATCGATGTCAGCGGTGTTATGAAGTTTGAACTGAAAAACCGTAACGAAATCATTCGCACCCAGACAAATGCTCTTCCCTTTAATCTCACCGAAACTGCACTGCCAAACAACTTCGGCCAGGGCAAGCTGGCTTTGACCTATAAGTTTGACGAAAAGCGTGAACTATTTGCCGAAAATCGCTTTCTGAAGCGCCGCAGAAACTATCCCATTCACGAAAACTATTTTACCCTGGCCTATATGATTAAAGAATCCAGTGATCGTGCCTGGACCATCAAAAACACCCTGCAGCACTCCTGGTATCCAGATAGCGGCATAAAAGACTACCGCAGCAATCTGGCCGAAGTTTTCTACAATGAACGCTGGACAAAAAGAGAGCGCCTGGTTAACCTCGGTTACCAGACTAAAACAAATCCACATAACGCCAACCTCGACTACTACCAGTTCAACCTTGGCGATCAGGAAACCTGGTTCAGAGAAAACGGCAACTTCTTTCTTGAATTCAAGGGAAACTGGCGCCGTCTGTTGAATGTTAATGACCAGGATTACGATAACGCCAATATTTATGGCGAATATAACCGAACTTATGCCGGCAACAAAGCTGAATTGGCAATTTCAGATACTTTTGACCGCCGTGAATACGATCAGGAATCTGTGAATGCTTATCGCACCAGCTATTTTGATAACTATTTCAGATTGAACTACGATCTGCCGGTTCATGACAAACTTGCCTATGCCTTTGAAGGCCAGCACCAGATTCGCAGCTATGCTTCAGATGAGCCCAGAGGCTATAAAGAACTGAATCTGTTTACCGCAGCCAAATTCAAATTTGATAAAGATACCAGGGCTCAGGCTGATTACCGCTATATTTATAACGACGAAAATACCCGTGACCGTGCCCACAAAAATCACAAACTGCACGGGATGTGGCAGAAAAATTTCAGCCCGGATTTCAGGGTAAAAGTTGATGACACCATGCATATTCGCACTGCTCCTGATGCTGGTGGCAAAGATATGGAATTTAAAGAAAACCTGTTCAATGCCAAACTTTCCTGGCGTTTGAAAAATTCAATGCAGCTAGTCTGGAACAACGAGTATCTGCGCCGCATCTATGAACGACTTGGCTACAGAGATTATCGTTATCTCCTTAGTGGCTTTCAACTTGCGTATGCTCACGGTCGCAAATATGACTGGAAGCTCGAACAGAGCTGGCGCTGGTTTGATTTCCGCAATGGTGCGGTCAGCACCGGCTGGGAAGGCGAAACACAGCCAATTACCGTGCTTGCATACAACTGCTCGTTAAAAGACAACCTTAAACTTACCCTTAGAGCGTCCTGGGAAAAGACATACGAACGCCCGTTTGATGTTGACTCAAATGAACTGCTCTGGAAGTTTACTGCACCCAAAACCATCACCGAGTTCTCAGGTGGTCTGGAATACGTGTTTTAACAGCCTTGCGCAGTGCAGAATATAGAGGTAAACAAAATGACTAAAACAAGATTGCTTGCTTTAACAATTATTATTTCGCTCGTTTCACTGCTTGGCTGTGGTGGCGGTGGTGGCGGCGGTTCTGTGCCT
>JAQUZA010000597.1 GCA_028691595.1 Candidatus Rifleibacteriota bacterium | reverse complement strand
AACGAAACAGTATTTTGGCTGGTTGGGCAGGGTGAGCGCACTAAAATACCTCAGATTTGCAATTAAAATAGATTCCCGCCTGCGCGGGAATGACGTAAATGGATTGCGTCATTCCGGGCGTAGACCCGGAATCCATTAATTTAATGTGTTTGACCTGGTTAGTTGGGGTTGATCGGTGCGTAAAAAATCCAGATAGATTCCCGCTTACGCGGGAATGACGGATATTATTTTTGTAGCTGTATTTTATGAATGGCATCATGACTCCGGGGTGCCGGTCAGCGGAAAAAAGCAGGCAACCTGGCGCATTTCAGCAACTTTCAAAGCTGCCGGGCGCTGCTCACGGCATTTATCGCGGGCCTGGCGGCAACGGTCCGAGTAGACACAACCGGCCGGTTTCCTGTCTGGTGAGGGCAGGTTCCCGGCGATAGCAACGGGCAGCTGTCTCTGCATGACCAGACGTGGCAAAGCCGAAACCAGGTCGGCGGTATAAGGGTGTGCCGGTGCCTTGAGAATCATTTCGGTCGGCCCGTTTTCGACCAGGCAGCCGCAGTAAAAAACGGCCAGATGGTCAGAAACCGCCCTGATAACTCCAAGATCGTGGCTGATAAAAATCATGGTGCGCCCCTCGCGTTCGATCTGCTGCCTGAGTTCAGCGAGCAGCTGAACCTGCAGTTCGGCATCGATGGCAGTTGTCGGCTCATCGGCAATAATCAGATCCGGGTCCATGACGAGCGCCATGGCAATCATGGCTCGCTGCCGCATGCCACCGCTCAGCTGATGCGGGTAAGAATGCCAGAATTTTTCGGGCTCGGAAAAACCGGCCCGGCTAAGGGCCCGCAAAACCTTTTCGCCCACCTGTTGCCTGCTGACCCCAGACTGATGTGCATACACGGTTTCGCCGATCTGGTCGGCAATGGTCATCAGTGGGTTCATGGCGGTCATGGGTTCCTGAAATATAAAACCGATGCGCCGCCCGCGCAGTTTTCGCAGGGTTTCATCGTCAACCCCGAGCAGAGGCTGTCCATCGAGCTCTATCAGGCCACTGCGCCCGCAGACAACCGCTTCGGGAAACAACCCGGCAATGTTGAGAGCCAGCACTGACTTTCCTGAGCCCGATTCGCCGGCAATGCCAAGGCAGGTTCCGGCAGCCACTTCAAGCGAAATGTTTTCGAGCACCGGCAGCAGACGGCCGTCGGTTCCCTTCAACTGCAGCGAAAAATTCTCGACCCTGAGCAATGGCAGCCTGCTTTCAGTTTAGAATTTAGATTCGGCCGGCCCAAACAAGAGTTTCCAGTTGAGAACATCGTTCCAGATCGGGCACTCTGCGGTTGTGCGCCCGGCTTCACCGTGATACAGACCAACATCGAGTGGTCTGAGAATGAAGGCCATCGGCCTGTTTTCGTCAAGAAAAGCGGTCAGGTGCTCACGGGCAACCTGGCGGTCAGGCATTTCCAGCATTGAATCAAGTATTTCAAGGGCCTGATCGAGCTGCTGGTCAGCAACGCCGGCAAAATTCAGATTGTCGAGAACTTTTGGAGAAGAATGCAGTAACGAAACCCAGTTGCCGGCGGTGGGCAATTGCAGGCTCAGAAGTGCGGTCGAGAACTCGCCCTGTCGCAGTCTTCTGCTCACGAAATCAGACCACGAAACAGCTTCAACAGAGGCTTTGATGCCGGCGCGGCCAAGATCAGCAAGCATTTGTTCAGCAATCACGCGCCGGGTGAGGTTGTCGTCATTGATCAAAATGCTTATTTCGAAGGCTTTGCCTTGATAATCACGAATGCCATCTTTGTCTGCGTCAATAATTTCTGCCTCATCGAGCAGCTTCAGACCTGCTGCAAATCTGCTGTTGTAATCTTCAACAGCTGGGGTCGGCGAAGCAATCGGGCTGGCATAGGCTTCTTCGCTGTCAGACGAAAACTGCTTTCTGGCTTTGCTTCGATCGATAAGCAGATCAAGAGCGCGGCGCACCTTTGCGTTGGCGGTGGCCAGGTGTTTCGTGTTAAACATCCAGACCATTTCGGCCTGGTTGGGGTATCTGACGAACTTGACCTGTTCAATATTCATGCTTTCGAGCTGCTCGGCAACCATCGAGGGCAGGTTGATCCAGTCGTATTTCTTCTGTCTGAAGTCAGAAATCAGCTGCTGAATCTCGTAAACGCTGTGTAACAGAACCTGAGGTCGCGAGGCAACCCGGTCGTCAAAGAAATACGGATTGGCTTCGAGAAGCGTGTACATGCCGGCCTGGCGTGATTTAATCATATAGGGGCCAAGTCCAACCGGCTTCTCACCGTAAGCGGCCATATCGTAAGTGCCGCTGGCGACAGTGGCTTTATCGGTCGCTTCGGCGACGACTTCCTGGGTCGGGCTGGCAAGCAGATGCATCGGCAACAGGCCAACGCAGAGCAGATCGAGATACTGCCTCGAATCACCGGCAAAAACAATGTGGCACTGCTGACCCTGGCCGATTGAAGAGACGCTGAGCACGCCTTTGGCCAGATCGGCATAGGGGCTGCCACGTTCGGGGTCAGCCATTGTTCTGATGGTGAAGTCGAGAGCGCGCGGGTCAAAATCACTGCCGTCATGCCATTTAAGATTTCTGCGCCAGAAAGCTTTAAGAACGACAGTGCCGTTCTCGCCGGTCGAAAGGTAGTATTCAGAAAAAAGCTAGGGCACGAAACTG
>JAQUZA010000596.1 GCA_028691595.1 Candidatus Rifleibacteriota bacterium | reverse complement strand
GGCACCCTTGCCAATGCGACATTCTTCGCTGATGATGGCACCGGTTTCAACCTCGGCCCGTTCTTCAATGTGGGTCTGACTGCTGATTACCGCTTCGTCGAGACGGGCATTTTCGCCGACGTGTATGCCATCCCAGAGGGTTGCACCCTTGATGCGGGCATTCTTTTTAATGATGCAGCCATCGCCAAGCACGCAGTTTTCGAGTTCGACACCATCTTCAATGACGCAGTTCTGGCCGATGATTACCCCGCCCTTGAATTTGACTTTTGCTGATATATTGCTGTTTTTGCCGACCCAGACATCGCGACCGATAATATTCAGACGTTCGCCGGGGATCTTGAGCTTGACTTCACCGTTGAGAACATTCTGATGGGCGAGCATATATTCATCGAGATTGCCGATATCTTTCCAGTAACCTTCAGCAATATAGCCATAAAGAGGCAGGCCTTCTTTAAGCATCAGCGGAAACAAATTCTTGCTGAAATCAAATTCGGTCTTTGCGGGGATATATTTAAAAATTTCGGGTTCGAGAATATAAATGCCGGTGTTGATCGTATCAGAAAATACTTCACCCCAGCTGGGCTTTTCTAGAAATCTGACGATTTTGCCGTCGTCAGCGGTGATTACCACGCCGTATTCAAGAGGATTAGTAACCCTGGTAAGAACCATGGTTGCCATCGACTTTTTTTCCTGGTGAAATTTGATGGCCTGAGCGAGGTCAAAATCGGTAAGAACATCGCCGGAAATTATGATAAAAGGCTCATCTTTGAGCTTCTCTTCGGTATTCTTGACGCTGCCGGCGGTGCCGAAGTCAGCGGTTGCCATCTGATATTCCATTTCGATATCAAAATCGGCACCTTCGCCAAAGTATTTGGTAATTACTTCTGGCTGAAAATAAAGAATCGAACAGATTTTCTTAAAATCATACTGTTTGAGCAGATTCACAATGTGTTCCATCATCGGCACGTTTGCCAGCGGAACCATAGGTTTGGGAATATTGCATGTAATCGGGCGCAAGCGCGTACCGAAGCCACCAGCCATTATAACTGCTTTCATTTTCTTTCCTCACTCATTCCATTCCTGCCCGGAAATATAAACCCGGTTGGAATAATTCTAGAGGGCTGGTGCTGCCAAGTCAACCTTATAAAATCAAAATCCGCTAACTCCTGATTTTTTGAACAATCTCAGGTATTTTTCCATCATCTGGCCCCATTCGGCATTTTCGACTATCCGCTGACGCGCAGCATCGCCCATTTTACGAATTTGTGCAGCTGGCAAAGACAGTGCCTTTGCGAGTGTTTGCCGCAACGAAGCCTGGTCGTTATGTGTGAAGAAAAAACCTTCAACCCCGTCATCATACATTTCAGGCATTCCGCCGGCAGCCGGCACTATGGCTGCCACCCCCGATGCCATCGCTTCAAGAACCACATAGGCATAAGCTTCACGTGAAGTTACCGCAAAGGCAAAAAGATCGAGCGCTGAATAAACACTCTCCGGGTCATTCCTGAAGGGCATGATGTGAAATCGCTTCTCTGCACCAAGTTCTGCGGCTACTTTTATCAGGTGATCTGCATAACCGGGCTTGTATTCACGGCCAATATAGAGCAGGTGTACATCATCGCGTCTGTTTCCCGGCCCGTCTGGTGCAAAAACAGCTCGAAGCAGAATTTCTGAACCCTTATCAGGGTGAATTCGGCCTGAAGACCCAATCATAACAGCATTATCAGGGATGCCCAGAGACTTTCTGACCGTTGCCCGGCGTTCAGGGTCTGGTCTGTATCTGCCGATATCAACGCCACTCTTTATACACACTACCTTTTCAGCGTCAATGCCCCATTGTCTGACAATTTTATCGCCAACATAATCAGCATTCGGCACCACGGCACTGAAATGTCTGAACAAACGGCGATGTATTGGGTCTTTTCGCCAGTGACTGCCGACTCCGATGCGATAAAACAGGAAGAGTCTGGGGTGCAGCCTTGAAACGAGGCTGGCAAAATGAAGCGGGTACATCATCTGGGTTCTGAAGGCTATAACAGCAGAGGGGTCAAGCTGTTTTAACATGGCGAGACATGCCGGAAAGCTGTTGATATTGTATTTAACCGATGCAGGAAACGGCCAGAGCTCAAGCCCCCTGGCCTGGCATTGCTTATCAATAAGCGAAGCTGCCGGAGCGGCGACCTTGACGCTGTAACCTCTGCTTTGAAGATCCTGGGCAAAGCGCAGCCCAAAAAGTTCAAGCCCTGAGCAGCTCTCGTAAGGCAACAGTATTACTACCGGCTTCTGGTTCATTGAAATCACCCTGCCATATTAGATTATCTGCAGATGTTACAGAGTTACCCAAAGGAACCGCAAGAAAAAAATTGCTGGTCAGATCAACTGATGAAACGACAGAGGGAAAAGGCCTGCCTGAGGCCGGCACGCCTGGCTGTAGCCATTGAGGGAGCGTTATCTGCGGCGACTGCGTAAAACAATCGCTGTCGTTGACGATGCACCTGAAGCATGGCGTGGCGAAGCAATTTCGGAGCCAGGCCCTGCCCTCTTATCGGCGGCTTTAATTCAATATATACCTCGGCAAAATTTTTGCTGCTGCGGATGGTTTTTACGTAGCCTTGAACCTGGTGGTCGGCGAGCAGATAAAATGAGGTATAACCTTCGACAGTTCTTGCTTCAACAGTGAAACCCG
>JAQUZA010000595.1 GCA_028691595.1 Candidatus Rifleibacteriota bacterium | reverse complement strand
AGGCTGGACTTATCTTGACACTGCGTCTGATACCACGATTCTCAGTCTGACCGGTAACGAAGAGTTTGAAGTCAGGTTAAACGGTTTTTTATCAGACAGACAGATTATCAGGCCCGAAATTGAATTCCCCCCTGATTCTGGGGATTCAGCTTTTGATGATGCTTTTGATGACTCTTTTTAACCTGGAGGGCCGGCTTTGAAAACCTTTACCTGGTGCGTAAAAGACCTTTTGTGCATCATTCTGCCGTTTCTGATGCTATTAGGTGCATTACCCTGCTTCGCCGCCGATTTTATTACTGCTGATTACTCAGGGTGGAAACTGGCCGAAGCTTTTGCCGACCTCGCCCGCAAGGGTAAGCTGAATATTGTCGGCGATTTTCCAGACACCCGGATCAGCATTTTTCGTCTGAACTCTGAAACCTACATAGAAGAAGCCTTAAACCTGTTGGCCAGGTCTAATGATCTCGTTATGCGCAAAAGCGGCGAAATCTGGGTAGCATTGCCAGCCACTGTCAATCAGGACCGCGACATTCCCGTAGCAATTGCACGATCATTTACCTATCGATCACCGGAGTCATTAAAATTAGTTCTACAGCCTTTGCTGCTGCCGGGAGTCAGCCTCTGGGTTCCGCCTTTCAGCGGTCTGGCGGCTTTGGTTGGCCGAAAATATCAGCTTGACGAATTCAAAAAGGTTATTGAAGCGCTCGACGCGCCAATACATGCCCTTGAGGTTGAATTAAGTCTGAGAGAACCTGAAACCGGCATTCTCATTGCTTCATGCTCTTTTGTGAGCATGTCGGGGCATGAGTTTCATATTGCTTTTCGCCATAACGCAGAGCGAAAGACTGCTTTTGAAATATATGGAACCTGCAGAATCAATGATGAGGGCATTATTAACCTTACCCAGAGTTGCAATCTCGGCTACTCTGGCCGTCAGTTTAAATTTGCGCATGATTTTTTCGCCAGAGCAGATGAACAGATGCAGCACCATATGAATCTTGACGGAAGCAGCCTGGTGATGGCCTGGCGGGCCCGTCCGGTTTTTCTGAAGGGCAGGTTGAAGACCATTTCAACTGCGGTTACTCACATAGTTCCGGCCCGGAGCACGTCAGGCCATTTTACTTCTTACAACAGCCAACAAAGCGACCCAGAAGAAGATGATGAAGATTCTTTTGGCCGGGATAAAACAATTACGGTTGTTTCGGCGGCCAAATCGCCGTTATTGGAAAAACACCTGGTTCTCGATCGCGTGTCATTGCCGGATATCCTGCAGAAACTGGCGCTGGAAGAAGACATCACCCTTGTCTGTTCCGATAATGTTGCGGGTGAGGTGTCGGCTTTCTGCCATGGCGAGCGCCTCGACAGAGAAGAGCTGCTCAAGGTTCTGGCAAAGGTTAAGGGGTATGGAGTTTTTTCTTACGGCAATTTTTTTACGGTTGCAAACCCTGATCAGATCAATGGTATGGCTATTGCTGCGGCAAAAACATGGGTTTCTCCTGCTCTGGTGCGTTTGCCGGCAAAGTCGGCATTGAGCATGCTTGAAAACTGGTTTAAGAAAACTGGAATGATGGCTGTAATGAAGGCTGTTGGCTCAGACCGTTTTGAGGTCTTATCTGATGCAGCTGGCTGCGTTAAGGCCGTGTGCGCCGCCTGGGCTACGGCTTTTCCTGAGTTTTTCCTCGGGCTTGAGGTGAATCTCTCCGGCAGCAAATTGGCTGCCAGACAGATTTTTTCCGAAAGAATACCATTTGATGTAAAAATTTATGAAAAGTCTCTTCAGGCGAGTGGGCGGGCAGTTATGGCAGCATACAACTCTGAAGATGGTTTGCGCAGCATTGATTACCAGGTTGAGGCCTCAGATCAGCAGAAGAACTATTGGCAGATTCGAGCATCAATGCTGTTGCCTGAGCACTCTTCCCGGCCTTTTGTAAGCTGCGAAGGCGTTTTTCCGTTGCAGCTCAGTTGGCTGGGTGATTTTGCTGCCCTGCCGGAATATTGAGCCCGGTTGTTGCTCACAACGACTATTTTATGCCCGATTCAATCTGCCATTGGCCGGAAGCCTGGTCGAAAGAGAGTCTCGATGGTTTCCCCGGCATTTCGACTCCTTCAACGATCTTAACCTGGTTAAAGGTGGCAGAAGTTTCGGATTCCCAGTGAAAGTTCTGCGGACCCCATTCTTCGGGCTGAATCTCGAATTCCTGCTGCAGCTCACCCTTATTGATTTTGAAAATTTTGATACCGTTGTAATCATAGGCGGCAGTGATGTCAAACCCTGAAACTGCAACTCTGCTGCGCCCCGGCGAAAAAATCGGCATGTCACCCAGGCTTGTTGTTTTTGCAGAAGACTCAGAAACAAAGAAGTGGTCAGAGCCCTCATACATTTGCGCGTAGACGAGAAAGAGGCCTTCAGGAGCTATATAATCGATGCAAAAATACATGACATATGATTCGCTTTCGGCTTCTTCATTTATAAGTTCAACACTTTTGCCCCCAGAACACTTGAGTTTTAATGATTTTTGCCTGCGGCTCAGCTTGTTTGAATACTTTTTCAGCAGCTGTTTTTCGCGGCCAACAAAATCAAAGCCGTTTGAGGCGGCTTCAGAATCTGCCAGATCGGTGTCGGTATTTTGGGCAGCAGCAGCAACTGGCTGAACTAACGAGTTGGCCGGCCTCGCTTCGTTTGTCTGAGA
>JAQUZA010000594.1 GCA_028691595.1 Candidatus Rifleibacteriota bacterium | reverse complement strand
CAAACTTATCTCGACGGTGAAGTTGTCGAAGTCGGGTATCTGCACCATCTGCGTTTTCACCCCAAAATACGCGGGGGTTCTTTTCTGCTGCGAGGCTATAAAGCTTTTCGCCAGATTTTTGCTGAGCAGCCTTTAAAAGTGACTTTCACTTCGATTCTTGCCGACAATCATTATGCACGACACCTGCTTGAAACTACAAGAGCCGCTGGCGGTATGCCCGTCTACAAAAGGGTAGCAAAATTTCTGACGGCTTTAATACCTTTAAGCGGCCCGGGGCACCGTTGGCCAGAACGATTCAGAGCTGGCCATGAGCCAGAGCACTTGACTGTAAGAAATTTGCAGCATTCTGATATTTCTGAGCTCCGCCGTCTGTTTGATCTCGCCGGCAGGCATAACGACGGGGCCCCGGTTATTGGCGAACAAGAGTTTAACGGAGGCTTCAAATTTTTTCCGGGTCTTGCTGTCGAAGACATGACCGGTGTTTTTGATCACAGTGGTCTGGTTGCTGCAACAGGCATCTGGAATCAACAACAGTATCGGCAGATAGTGGTAACTGATCTTTGCCGCCCTTTAGACATTCTCCAGAAAATTTGGCATCAGACGGGCGGTTTTTTCTGTAAGTGTCCGGTTCCGGCTCGTGGTGGGCAGGTTAATTATGCACTGCTCGACCCCTGGGCGATCACACCCGGCCGGGAAAATGAATTGCTGCCGGTTTTACTCAAGCATGCTGTAAGAGAAGCAAAAAAGCGCGGGTTTATGTTTGCAGCCATGGGCATGGCGGAAAATTTTCCGGGTATTGAGGCTTTAAAGGCTGTATTTTTTATGCCATACTGGAGTATCATTTATCAGGTATTCTGGCCCGAAAACGGATCACATGAATTCGGCAGGAGGCCTTTGCATATCTCAAATCTCGGGGGCCTATGACAACCCAAAGCTCTGCCGGCAAAACTCTTAACGGCCGTATTGTTGCTGTTGACGCACTGACTGCTGAATACAAAGACTCTATGTACAGGCTTATGCATGAGTTTTATCAGGTTGCCCGCGATTCTTTTTTTTCTGACCTCAGTCGAAAAACCAGTGTAATTCTGCTTGAAGACACCTCAGGCAAACTGCGTGGCTTCACTTCTGCGGCTATATACGACCTCGAGGCAGGCACTGAAAAGGTGAAGATCCTTTTCAGTGGTGATACAATCATTCACTCAGACTACTGGGGCAGCCTTGAATTACCCAGAGTGTGGGGCCATTTTATGTTCGAGACGCTACAAAGCTGTGGGTCTGTGCCTCTGTTCTGGTTTCTCATTTCGAGTGGTTATAGAACTTACAGGTTTCTGCCGGCTTATTTTGTCGAGTTTTTTCCAAGATTCGACCGGCCAACCCCACCCGATATGCAGAAAATTCTAGATGCGGCTGCCAAAAGCCTTTTTAGCGAAAGCTATGATGCGAAAACCGGCATTGTGAGGCTCAGTAATCCCACGCCTTTGCGAGCCGGTATCAGCGAGCCGGCAGCAGAGCGCCTGCAGAATCAGCATATCTCATTCTTTCTACAGAAAAACCCCGGTCACGAAGCCGGTGACGAACTCGCCTGCCTGACGCGCCTTCACTGGGACAACTTCAAACCATTCGTAAAAAGGCTGTTGAAAAACTGATGTCCATCAGGAGCTCATCGGTTTCACTTATTCAAGCAGCCTGGATGGCAACCTGTCTGCGCGAAACCATGGCTTTTCGCCGTGCCGCTAATAATCAGGTCAGCATGGTTCAGGCCAATCTTCTTTTATCGCTGCTCAAGAGAGCCTCTAAAACCGACTATGGTTGCAAATATGGTTTTGCATCGATAAGAAGCGTCAATGATTATCGCGAGCGTGTTCCCGTTAATGACTATGATGATCTGCAACCCTGGATAGAGAGAATTGCCAACTGTGGTGATCAGGTTTTGACGGCCGACCGGGTTTTGCTGTTCGAGGAAACAAGCGGTACTGGCGGCGGCACAAGACTGATTCCTTATACAGCAGGTTTGCAGGCTTCTTTTAATCGAGCGTTGCATCCATGGCTTTTTGATCTGCATTCTCATTATTCTGGTATCTGGGGCGGCCCTGCTTATTGGGCGGTTTCGCCACGCAGCAACGGTAGTCGCAAAACCCCTGGTGGTATTACAATCGGCTTTGCCAATGATTCAGACTATTTTGGCCGTTGGGCGAAGCCATTGATAAAAGCTTTGACCATAGTTCCCGAAGAGGTTGCCGGTTTGTCTGACCCCATGGCCTGGCGGTATGTAACGGTTTTGAGTCTCCTCAGAAGCCCGGATATGCGGCTTGTTTCGCTCTGGAACCCCGGTTTGTTCACTGCTTTGCTGGGTTCAATCGAAGAGTGGGCTGATGTTTTATCTGCTGATCTGATTGCCGGCACTTGCAAACCCGGCTTCTTGAAAACCGAAAGCCTTGCCGGGTTTGAAAATTTCACCGGCAAGCCATCGGCGCGTCGGGCAGAAGTTTTTAAAGAGGCCTTAAGAATGCGAAAATCTGGAAACAATGCCGAATTTGCCAGGCTGCTCTGGCCACGCATTGCTCTGGTTTCTAGCTGGTCTGAGGCAGAAGCCTCCGGCAGTGCTGCCTATCTCAAAAGCTTTTTTCCCGATGCCTTTTATCAGACAAAAGGGTTGCTGGCAACTGAAGGGCCGGTGACTGTGCCGATGAC
>JAQUZA010000593.1 GCA_028691595.1 Candidatus Rifleibacteriota bacterium | reverse complement strand
GGCGAAAATACATTCTTATGGGCCCCGGTCGCTGGGGTACCCGCGACCGCTGGCTTGGCATACCCATTACCTGGCCGCAGGCCTCATATGCCAAGGTAATTGTTGAGTATTCCCTCGAGGGCTTCAGGGTTGACGCTTCGATGGGTTCGCATTTCTTTCATAACGTTACCACCATGAATATCGGTTACTTTTCGGTTCGTCAGGACTCCGGGGAAGGCTTCATCAACTGGCAGTGGCTGCGTAGCCAGCCCGCCGCTGAAAAGCTCAAATACTTCACCCATACCAGACTCGATACCCACATGGGTGTCCTCATGGACGGCAGAAAAGGCGTTTTTCTCGTTTATAAAGATCTTGAAGATTCGCGACACGTCGAGTCTGAAGCTGTCGAGATCGACAATAACAGCACCGGCATGTATTGACTCAGGATGTATTTAGTCATTCCCGCGCAAGCGGGAATCCAGTCTAGTTGCAGATTTAAAGTGTGTTTGTGTGTTTGCCCCGGATTTGGCTGCTCCACTTTTTTTGCTTAAACTGCTATAATCAGTAGGCAGAATTTAACCTGCCAAGTTTAAGTGCCCGGGAGACCGACTTTTGAGCAGTGATACCTTTGATTGTGCCCTGCGTGAGCTTAAGCAGTATCGCCGCAGAAGCATGGCTGTAGTCGCCGGCTACGCCATTACCGTCAGTTTTCTTTTGATCGTGGCCGCGGTGATGCTTTATTCGCGGGTTGTGCAGAATATAACCATCGGTGAGGCCGGTACTTATTTTGTTACCTGGTTGCCGTCATGTGGCGATATCAGTTCTTTGAGTGAAGAAGATCTTGCCAAGCTGGCCCGCGGCATTATACCTCAGGTTTGCAAAGATAAATGCGAGAATTGTACCGGCTGTAATAAAAAGCCTGTCGATCTTCTCAACGAAGGCTTCGTCATAAATACCAACACCACCCGTCTGGTTTCAACAGACCTGGTTGCGAAAATTGCCGGCCTTGCGACCATAAAAGATGCTTCCCCCTGCCTTTTGTTTCGCTTCAGAGACCCGACGACCAGTCAGATCTTCGCAGTGGCAGGCATTTTACCCGACAGTGTGGCTGTTTCTTCAACCATCTGCAATTCCATCGATTTGACTTCAGGAAACTACCTGCCTGCTTCTGCAACGGGCAAAGTGCTCGTAGATACAGGCTTTGCAAGTAACCACGGCCTTGAGCCAGGCCATCAGGTTACAATCGCTGAAGAAAAATTCGAAATCGCCGGTATCGTCAACACCCGCGCCAGAACAGTCAGATCTGATATTTTTATGCACTTTTCTGATGCCGAAAGGGTCATTAACCGTCGAATTCAGAACCCACTCGAACGTGAGGCAAACCTGATTCTCATCGAAAGTCGTGATGCCGCAGTCCACAATCAGGCAATCAAAGATGTTAAAGAGCTCATGAAAGGTGACAGTGTGCTCACTTCCGGCTGCTATTACCCCGCCGCCAATGCCCTCGGCCTCAACACCCGCCTGATCTGGGTATTCATGATTGTTATCGCCATTGGCACAGTTTTGTTTGCCGCCAGGATTCAGTTTGCCTCTGTGATTGAACGCCGGCGCGGTATTGCGATGCTCAGGGTGCTCGGCTGGAAAACCCGGACAATAATTATTCAACTGCTTTTTGAATCGTTGATTCAATCTACTGCTGGCAGCCTTATGGGCATTATTGCCGGTTCGCTGGTTCTGCTGCTGGTTCCGGTCAATCAGTTGCTCGGTATCGATGCCACCATGACCGGCGTTTTCAGTGCCAGCCTTTGCCTGGCCGTTTTTCTGTTCGCAGTAATTGCCGGAACCCTCGCCGGCCTGCTGCCAGGCATTCTAATCGTCAGGCAGCGCCCCTATGATGTGCTGCGCCGGGCCTGACCCCGGTAAATAATTGGAGAACTCTTCTTATGACAACCCTTCTCAAAGTTGAAAACCTTAAAAAAGCCTTTAACACCCGGGGTATAACAACCCGGGTGCTCGATGACGTTACATTCTCGGTTGAAACCGGTGAAATTTTTCTGATCACCGGTCGCAGTGGCACCGGCAAATCCACCCTGCTCGGTCTGCTGGCTGGTCTCGATCAGGCCAGTTCCGGAACCATAGATTTTCAGGGCCGGGAAATCACCGGCATGAGCCTGAGTGAGCTGGCCGACCTGCGTGCTGCAACCATCGGCATGATTTTTCAGAGCTTCAACCTTATTCCAAGCTGGACAGCTCTTGAAAATGTTGAGGCAGTTCTGATGCACCGGGGTATCGGCCGCGAAGAGCGGCGTACCCGCTCAGCCCAACTTCTTGGCGAACTTGGGCTCAAAGACAGGTTACACAACCTGCCCGCCGAGCTCAGTGTCGGTCAGCAGCAGCGTGTGGCCATTGCCAGAACTCTTGTTAACGAGCCAGCTTTGATTCTTGCCGACGAACCGACCGGCGATGTTGACCCTGAAACTGCCGCTGACATAATGGGCCTGCTTCTGCCCCGCATCAAAAGCGGTAAGACCACCATGATTGTTGCATCACACGGGTTGTTTGACCCTGGCTTTGCCGATCGTGTCGCCTGCCTCAAAGATGGCCGCCTCGAAATGCAGCCCGGGATCATTACAAAGCCCGAAAACAGACAATGAGTGGAGGCGCGAAAGGTGTTTGATCTGCTTTTTTGTGCGATGCGTGAACTTAAACAGC
>JAQUZA010000592.1 GCA_028691595.1 Candidatus Rifleibacteriota bacterium | reverse complement strand
AGGATAAAATTCCCTTTGATTACCTGACAATGGGCAACAATCTCAAATCCTTCTGCAATAAGGGCTTTATCCATATCTTCGAAAGTTATTATTACGAGTTTGTCTGCAATTCGTCGAGCGGTTTTAATAATCTCACACTGTTTTTCCGACGTAATTGGTGTGAACAGCCCGTATGGGATATCGACGATTGCAACATCAAAGTGTTCTTTTATCTCGTGCATGTCTGCATTGGTGATAACATTTTCGTAGCCAAAAAAGGCCAGATTTTTTTCTGCTTTTCTGGCTACGAGCGGATTTATTTCATATCCTTTAACATTAATTTGCATTGAAATAGCTTCAATCACAACGGTACCAACACCACAGCATGGGTCAATCAGCGTACAATTTAACTCATCACCAATCGCAATACTGACAAGAGCCTTTGCTGTTCTTGCTTTCAGAGAATGACTATTGCTATTTGGTTTCTTATTATGCTCCTGCCAATGGTTATCATTTTTTTCAAGCTCGCCAAAAATCCATTGCCCACTAACCATTGTGGCACCTAACATTATTTTCGGGTTCATCATATCTACAGACCCATCGATCAATCTGCCAAGTTCCCCCACACAAGTGATCCATTCATCATAGCCAAGCTCGCAATCTGCAGTTTTAAAATAGACAAACTTGAAATCGTTGTAGGCCAATTTATTGTTTTGTAGCTTGCCCTTCAGCTCCTCCAGAGAATCAGCAAAGTACATTACAGAGACACGATGCTTAATATATGGGCTTCTTGAGGGGCTTACTTTCTTTCCAGAGAAGAAATGTTTTTCTTCTATTTTTTTTATGGAACAAACATTTCATTTCCAGTTGGCATAAGCCCTTTTCAATAAAAGGGTAGTTTATTACATAGAGATAATCTTTTAAAACACTGTCAGCCAAAATGGATTCGCTGTTATTCATACCGAATTTTACCATGTCAGCCTTCCTGAGTCACATATGAGCTCAAACATTGCTGACTTCCGAAACTACAACAAGCTTTTGCCTTTGCCTGTAACAACTGTCTATTTTCTTCATTGAGGGTGGGCGCTTTGACCGGCAAACATCCATAAACGCCCACCGTCAATGAAGAGTAGATGGTAAATATTTCTGTGATCAGCGCTACTTTCATCAAGTTCCAAATGGTTTGCCGGGCATTTGTTGTTGCTGGGCATGGCGTGTTACAATTTCATCTGAAATAATTCTTTTTTGTGATTAAAGTTGAGTTCCATTGTGTTTAACATTGATCCATTTTTGCCGGAAATAGAGAAGATCTGCAAAAAGTATGAGACCAGAAGTCTGACCCTTTTTGGCAGTGCCCTGACCGATGAATTTGACCCCAAAACCAGCGATCTTGATTTTCTCCTTGAACTTAATAACCCAGAAGACGGCCTTAACAAGTATTTTGGCATAAAAGAAGAGCTTGAAACTCTCTTGCAAAGGAATGTTGATCTGGTTATGCCAAAGGCTATCCGGAACCCATTATTGAAGGAAAGCATCTTTGCAAGGCTGAAAAAATGTTATGACGCATGACCCAAGAGTTTGTCTCCACGACGCTATTTCTTCCTGTAGATTGATCTGTCAGTTTACTGATGGAATGAATCTGGCTGAATACCAGGAAGATTTAAAGACCAAATCTGCTGTTGAAAGGCAGTTTGAAATACTGGGCGAAGCGTTGAACCGCCTTAAGAAACTTGCACCAGAACTGCTGAATGAAATCTCAGACTGGCAGAACATCATAGCTTTCAGAAACGTAATAGCACATGCATATGATGTAATTGATGATGAAGTAGTTTTTCTGGTCATAAAAAGGCAAATTCCAACCCTGCTCAAAGAGCTGGAAAAGCGCTCTGATGAATAAATTATGGCCATGAAAGATAATCAGGACAACATCTTCAGAAAGCTGTTTGCCGCTGCCGAGATTGCTAAATTCACCCCGGAAGAAGCCAGAGAATACGAAAACAGCCTGAAAGTGTACCGCGATCTCAAGAATTCAATAGACACCGCCCGCGAAGAGGGTCGCGAAGAGGGTCGCGAAGAAGGCCGCGAAGAAACTCTGGCACAAACTGCCCTGAAAATGCTGGCCGACAATCTTTCGATAGAAACAGTCGCTAGATACACCGGCCTTACCCCGGAGCAGATCAAAACATTGCAGCGCGACGGTAACAGTGTTAAAGAACCCGCCTCAGCCTATAAAACCGGCAGAAAATCTAAGGCTGCGCCCAAAAAAATCTTGAAAAATAAAAGAATCACCTGACTATAGTCACTCTTTGCCTGCCACATGCCGGGCGCAGGCTTAAATCGGAGAATTTGCTGCTAAACCCTGATTTTGACAACCGGGCGTGGCAATGATAGGGTTAAGCGGTAATGATCCTGCCTGTGGAGGGGAAAATGTATCGCGAAAATTTGAGTGAATTCGTTAATCTGTGCCGCCTTGGGCGGGTTCCACTTACTTCTGATGCCCAGGACAGACTGCTGCGGGCCATTCGTTTTACCCTCTGGAACAGGAAACATGATGAACTACAATCTCTGTTGATGGCTTGTGGAATGGGCGAAAGTGAGATTATCGAAAGAAAAAGGTTTTATCTCAAGTTTGCAGCCATGGTCGGGCGGATGGTGGTTCTGCTTCCCCATCTGCACCAGCTGTTTATGCTTAATTATATCGCCGAAGACATGA
>JAQUZA010000591.1 GCA_028691595.1 Candidatus Rifleibacteriota bacterium | reverse complement strand
GGGAAGGCATTGCAGCGACCTGCCCTGTCAGAAGGAGTTTTTGCAGCGGGGTGCCGCGTAAAACTTTTACCAGGCAGATCTGAATATCGTCGGGGTCAAGTTGCCAGGCTTCATCCAGGCTTTTATTAAAGTCTTGCAGTGTGTCGCCTGGAAGTGCTCCAAGAAGATCAACATGCAGATGACACCTGGTGCGTTTTTTCAGCTGCCTTATTTTTTCACGAAGAACTTCGAGGTTATAGCGCCTGTTTACCGCTTGCAGCGTTGCGGGGTTTGTCGACTGAATACCAATCTCAAGGTGGAATATTCCTTCGGGGGCCTGGGCAAGAAGATCGATTATGTCGTCGGCCAGAAAATCGGCCTGAATCTCGAAATGGAAATTGATATTTTTTTTGTTGTTTTCGAGAATATAGGTGATGATTTCGCGAGCTCTTGCCTGATCATGGTTAAAAGTGCGGTCAGCAAAGCGAATCTGGCGGTAATCTGATGAGAAAAACCAGTCGAGATCAGCCTTTATTCTGGCAGATGAATGGTGACGAACCGGGCCGAGAACTGAACTGAGGCAATAGCTGCACCGTGAAGGGCAGCCGCGTGAACCTTCGTAATAGGTGAAGCTGTGAACCCCTTTATATGCGCCAGAGCGAAAGGGGGAGGGGACATCATCGAGATCGCGCAGGAAATCGCGGTCTGGGTTATCTAGAATTTCACGTTCTCTGCGCCAGGTCAAACCCTGAATTGCTTCAACCTCTTTTGAAGAGAGCAAAGCCTGCAGAAGTTCACTGAAGGTGACTTCACCTTCGCCTCTGACGATAAAATCAAAATCAGGGCATGCCTTCATGACATCATTTGCATTAAAAGATACTTCTGGCCCGCCCATGATTATTTTTATTTCTGGAAAAGCTGCCTTCATTGCCCCTGCAATAACAAGAATGCGGCTCAATGACCAGATATATACAGAGAACGCAAGAATTTCGGGGCTAAGGCGAATGAGATCGGCAATGATATTCTCGTTGGTCTGGTTTAAATCGAATTCTTCAATCTGTAATGGCTCGCGGCCTGGTTCTTTTTCCCAGAATGACTTTATGTAGGCCAGACCAAGGGCGCTGTGAGTGTGGCGGCTGTTAATGGCTGTTAAAACAATGTTCTGCATGCTTATATCATAGCGCAGATTCCTCAAAAATGCTAACAATGGCTGCTTCTTTCACTGAAGAACTCACCCTGAAAAATGAGTTCCCCGGGTCTTATGACAAGTGTCTTTTTTTTGAGTTGTGGAAAAAAAGCACCTTTTTTAGGGCCGGTGAAAAAAATCACAAGCAAAAGCCCTTGGGTAGTGAATTACAACGTTTAAAATTGTGGTTGGCAATGAAAATAGCTGATCAGTGCAGAGTTTTATGTGTGTGTAAAAATATCACATGTGGGAAAAGTTAACCCTTTCTGCTGAAAAGATTGGCAACATTTTGGCTGGTGCTTTGTCAAACTTGAATCTGTAGTAATTCCGTCATTCCCGTGAAAGGGCTTGTCTATTTATTCTTTTGCTGATAATTAAATTTGATAATCCCCCCGTTTAAATCCTTCCCCGGGCGCATATAGAAGACGTGATTACTTTTTCGTAAGCTTGTGACGAACGAAGTGAGGAATCGCTGAAGAAAAAGTAACCCGGCTGATAACTGTGCCGTCGAACCGGTAAACAGCATCTAATAACACTTTACTCTCAGTTCTAAGAAAATAAATCGACAGACCCGAAAGCGGGAATCTTATCTCTAAAGGCTTAGATCCGTGCCTTCCCCCCTTCGGGTACAAGCGCGGGGATGACATAATGGTGGGCGGTTCTTGAAATGCTATGTGACACAGGGTCAGATTGAACTTGAATCAATGGCTTATCTCTCATTTATCTGCTTGTGGAAAAGGAGATGCTGGTGGAGATGTTGTCGAGAAGGCCTTTGTATGGGCCCTTGCATTAGTGAAAAAATCTTGAGACATCTATTCATGAGGAATTCAGGGTTACAGTCAAATTTCAGAGTTTTGCCTATATCTAAAAATTTTCCGTCAAGAAAAAGTTGGCACGCTTGTTGCTACTATATAAATTGTAAGTTAAGTTCTTTGAAAAATGAAAAAGCGTTTTCCGGGTCGTCTAAAGTATAACCGTACTTTGTCATACCACCGCAACAGCATTGTCGGCACACATTCACACCTTAAGCAGCCGCACAGTTAAACCTCACCTCACAACAGCTCAACACAACAGCCCCTCCAAAACTACGCCACATTCGAAGAACGGTCGCCGCATGACCCGGAAAGCTTTTTATAATTTTGTCATCATCCCCGATGACTCAAGTATCCTCTCAAAAGATCCTCTCACTTTGTCCCCGGCATTTTAAACCGGGGAACTTTTTTTTTAGTCCGAATGACTTTTCAAATTTCTAAAATTTACGATCAGTTTGCAACTGGTTGTCTGTCACGCTTGAATTGGATAGTCTGCCGTCATTATATATTCACCTTCCCGCGCAAGGGCTTGTCGATTTAATCGTTTGTTCATAATTAAATTCGAAAATCCCCCGTATAAATCCTACCCCAGGCGCAGATAGAAGACGGGATTACTTTTTCGTAAGCTTGTGACGAACGCAGTGAGGGTTTGCCGAAGGCAAAGGCCAGCTCTGAGCCAACCCTGAAGAAAAAGTATTTAAGCAGGAAGCTTTTAT
>JAQUZA010000590.1 GCA_028691595.1 Candidatus Rifleibacteriota bacterium | reverse complement strand
AGCACTGTTTCGTCATCTACATCGTCAACGGTGCGTTTACAGAGAGCTTCATGAAAATTGGGGTCAAATCGGCTATGCTGGGCTGCAATGCTTTTCAGTCCTTCCTTTTGAAGAACATCCGAAAGCTGAATATGGTACATTTCGAGACCATCTTTAACTTTTTTATCGACTTCTGTTTTTTCGAGCTGTTCCATTGCTTTATCGTGAGTGTCGAGAACCGGCAGCAGACGCTTCAGAAAATCTTCGACCCCGCGTCCTCGGGCTTCAAGCATTTCTTTTGCCATGCGGCGTTCGAGGTTCTGGTAGTCAGCCAAAGCCCTATAATAGCGCTGCTTCATATCATCAAACTGCTTTTTCATATCTTCAAGGTCTTTAGCCAGGTCGCGGTTTTGCTCTCCGGTGCTGGTGGCAGTTTCATCTGGTTGCGCCTGTGACTGATTGTTTTCATCTGCAGGCGGTTGACTGGCCTCATTCATTTCAGAATTTTCGGCTTTCTTTTCATTTTGCGTCATAGTCTGGTATCACCTAATAATTAAAGTTTCAGTCACAAGCTTATTCAAAAAAAGATTTATCACCCATCAGCAGTTGGCTGAGCGTATTCGAAAGTCTGGCAAGAGTGGCAACTACCCTGCTGTAATCCATTCTCAGGGGGCCGATCAATCCAATTTTGCCGAAGGTGCTGTTCGGGCCCCGGTAACGGGCAGTTACAAAAGACATGTCTTTAATTGCAAGGCCTGAATCGGAGCCTATGTTTACCACAATTTCCTGTTTGCTTTCAAGAGATTTAGCCAGAAGCTGCAGAAGATTTTCCTTCTGATCGAGCAGACATACCATCTGTTTGAGTTTTTCGGGCTCGTTGAATTCGGGCTGATCAAAAAAGTTTAAAAAACCTTCCATGAAAATGGCGTTGGTATCCGGGTCGTTTGCTGCCCTCTGAACCTGCTTAACCAGCTGCGAAAGCAAATTGTTGTAGCGGGAAAGAATCTGCCGGGTGTTTTCGATAAAATTCTGTTCGTAATGCTGATAGGCCTGATGGCAAAGCTGGGCATTGAGAAGAATGGAAAGCTTCTCGAGAACATCGTCAGTTGTTTCGACCGGTATGGTGACAACCTGATCATTGATATTGCCGCAGGCATCTACGGTCACCAGCATCGCCTTATTTTCAAGAATACGGAAAAGTCTGATCGAGCTCAGATTGCTTTGTTCCTGCTGTGGTGCGAGAAGTACTCCGGCCAGTTTGGTTTGCTGACAGGCGTATTGAACGGCTGATTTTAAAATATCCTGCTGGCGCAGATGAGTTTCGCGTGAAATGCAGGCAAGTTTGCCGATCAAAGCTTCTTCAAGCTGGCTGATGCGTTCGAATTCAATAAGAAAATTTACGTAAAATTTGTAGCCTTTTTCAGTGGGAATGCGGCCAGCAGAGGTATGGGGCGAAAAAAGGTAGCCCATGAGTTCAAGATCGGCCATTTCATTTCTGATGGTTGCGGGCGAGCACAACAACCGGCTTGATTTAGAAAGGGTTCGCGACCCGACGGGAATGCCCGTTGAAATAAAGGCATCACAGACTTCTCTTAAGACCGTCTTCTGGCGGTCATTTAGAGCCTGGCTGACATCGTGGGGAGCGGTTTCGGTCTGAAATATCGAATTGGCGTTCATTGTACAGCTTTTGAGCGGCAGGAATCCCGGCCCGATCGGGCCGGGATTCCAGTTGCATCAGTAATCCATGTCCATTTCGGGAGATGGGGTGGCATTGCCCTTCTTTTCGGGGGCTTCAGCCACGAGAACTTCAGTGGTCAACAGGATTGCGGCGATGGAAGACGCATTCTGCAGAGCAGATCTGGTAACCTTGGCGGGGTCGATGATGCCGGCTTTATACATGTCGGTGTAGTCATCAGCAACGACATCAAAACCGTAGCCATTGCCCTTGTGGGCTCTGACGTTTTCAACGATTACCGAAGGTTCAAGGCCTGCATTGGTAAGAATCATGCGCATCGGAGCATAGAGAGCCCGGCGTACGATATTGATACCAATTTTTTCTTCGTCGTTGGCATTCTTTTCAAGCTTGTCAAGGACCGGAAGTGCGTTGATGTAGGTTACACCACCGCCGGCTACCACGCCTTCTTCAACTGCGGCGCGGGTGGCGCTCAGAGCGTCTTCAACACGGGTCTTGCGTTCTTTCATTTCGGTTTCAGTAGCGGCACCGACTTTGATAACTGCAACGCCACCAGCCAGTTTGGCAAGGCGTTCCTGCAGTTTTTCCTTGTCATATGAGCTGCTGCTGTGTTCGATTTCGGCTTTGATCTGGTTGATGCGGTTCTTGAGAGCCTTGGTGTCGCCAGCGCCTTCAACGATGGTGGTCATGTCTTTGGCAACAATAACCTTTTTGGCCTGACCAAGCTGGTTAATGGTGGCTGATTCAAGTTTCATGCCGAGATCTTCGCTGATTTTCTGACCGCCGGTAAGAACGGCGATGTCTTCAAGCATCGCTTTTTTGCGATCGCCAAAACCCGGAGCCTTTACAGCTACACAATTGAAGGTGCCGCGCAGTTTGTTAACTACCAGGGTAGCAGAGCTTCACCTTCGATATCTTCGGCGATAATCAGCAGAGGTTTGTTTACCTGGACAATCTTTTCAAGGAGAGGCAGGATTTCTTTGAGGTTGTTGATCTTGCTTTCGGTGATAAGAATGTATGGG
>JAQUZA010000589.1 GCA_028691595.1 Candidatus Rifleibacteriota bacterium | reverse complement strand
CTTATCTCTGATGAGCAGCTCAAACAGGCGCTCACCTTTCAGCGCGACCGCGGCATGAAGCTCGGGGAAGCCCTGATAGAGATGAGCCTTGTGACAGAAGATGACATCATCTGGGCACTCGGCAATCAACTGAATATTTCTTTTATTCATCTGAACCCCGATATTGTCGATGCTGAAGTCGCACGGGTAATAACCCCAGAATTCGCCCGCGACCACAAGCTCATGCCCCTTTATAAAGCCGGCAACCAGTTCAGCGTCTGCATGGTTGATCCCCTCGATTCAAGGCCAATAGAGTTTCTCGAAGGGAAATTCGGTGTCGAAATTTCGGTGTCAATTTGTACTGCATTCGATTTTGAGCAGACGTATTCGGCAATTTATGGCCCGGTCGATCTCCAGGAAAAGGTAGCCCCCAGTGAAATAGACAACACCGAGAAACAAAACCTTGAGCGCGGGATTCCCAAAGGTATGGAAGGCCCTGAGAAGGTAATTAACTATATTCTGGGTCAGGCCATCATCAACCGGGTTAACCGCATTCATTTCGAACCCTCTGAAAAAGGCGTTCTGATAAGGTTTCGCACCAACAATGTTCTCAGCCGGAAAATAGAAATTCCGGTCAAGGTTCATCACGAAGTAATTTCGCGACTCAAAAAGCTTTCTCAGATCCCCGAAAAAGATCTCAACAAAGAAGGAGTGCTGGTCGGGCACTTCCGGGTAACCGTTTCAAACCGCCAGGTTAACATTCAGTCGATCTTTTATCCGACTGTTAACGGCGAAATGGTTATTCTCAAATTCAGCGATTTTGGAAGCATTGCCGAACAACTCGGAAGAAACGGCAAATCTGCTATCGAAGAGCTTATCGCTGCTGTTAAAACCGCTCATGGCGTATTATACGTCACCGGGCCGCGTGAATCAGGCAGAACCACAACCCAGTATTGCATTATCAGCAGTTACGACTCAGAAACACGCAAACTGGTAACGGTAGAATCACCGGTAGTAGCTGCCCTGCACAAAACCACCCAGATACAGGTCGGCCAGGGGGGCATCGAAAACGCCCTTGCAGGTCTGAAACTGGCACTTCTACTCGATGCCGACGTGATCTATCTCGATGATCTTGCCGACGCAGAACTCGCCCACGAAACCGCGTTCGCCGCCCTTGGCGGAAAAACCGTTTTAACTTCATTTCTCGCATACGACGCTTCGAGCAGCATAGTTAAACTTATTGAAACCGGCGTTGACCCGGTTCTTATTGCCTCATCGATGTGTGGAGTCGTCAGTCAGAGGCTCGTCAGGGTCCTCTGTTCCAAATGCAGGCAACCAGCTGAAATACCGGTTGAACTGAGTGAACTGCTGCCAGAAGAAGATAAGGGCAGGCAGATTTATAAACCCCAGGGTTGTGAAGGCTGCAATAATACGGGCTACTCAGGCAGAACTCTGGTAACTGAATTTATCGCTGCCAATGCCACCCTGCGCCAGATGATCATTAACAAACAAACTTATCATGATTTCAAAAGTTACGCCCGGAAACAGGGCATTAAAAGCATAGAAGAAAAGACACTAGACATGATGCTGAACGGCGAAACAAGTGCCGATGAATTCATGAGGCTCTTCTAGCCTATGAGCGATAATTTTTTCGGCAAACTTTTTGGTGGAGAGACTCCACCAGGTGAAGACAATAAACCCAAGGCCCCCGCAGGGCCGCCAGCGCAGCCACCAGTAAGGCCACCCATGCCGCCTTCCGGCACCCAAGCCCCCCCGGTGCGACCTGTGCAACCAGGTGCTCCAGGCACAATGCCAACAAGGCCGGCAGCTCCAGCAGGTCACCCTGCCCAGCCGACTGCACCCTCATCTCAACCCGCTCAGCCACAGGCACGACCACCGATGCCGCCCGCCCAGGCTCCAGCCCAGAGATCGACCGGTATTCCGGCTTCAATAGGCAATCAGGCCGGCAGTCTGCCGCCGGGCCCGCCCAGGCAGGGTCAGGCCCCGACGGGCAACCGGGCCTCCAAAACTGAAGATGACGATGGCGAAGTCATTATCGACGATCTCCTCAGACTTATCGTAGAAAAAAGTGGCTCCGACCTTCATCTGACAGTCGGTTCCCCGCCAATGCTGCGGCTGCAGGGCAAACTCTGGCCGACCGATGTTCCGTCACTCACCGCCAAAGAAACAAGACGACTGATCTACCAGTTTTTGAACAACGATCAGCGCGAACGCCTTGAACGCGATCTTGAACTCGACATTTCTTATGAACTCGAAAGCGTGGCGCGTTTCCGCTGCAATATCTTCTTTACCAGACTTGGCATGGGCGGTGTATTCAGGGTTATTCCCACCCGAATCAAAACCCTTGCCGAACTTAAGCTGCCAGCTATTCTTGGCGACCTTGCCCGCCGCAACAAAGGCCTGATACTGGTAACCGGGCCAACGGGCTCAGGCAAATCAACCACTCTTGCCGCCATGGTCGACCAGGTTAATCATGAGCGCCAGGACCACATTCTGACCATCGAAGACCCGATAGAGTTTGTGCATCAGCACAAATCATGCCTCGTAAACCAGCGCGAAATCGGCCCGAATACCAAATCTTTTTCGGCGGCCCTCAGATCAGCACTGCGCGAAGACCCCGACATCATTCTTGTCGGCGAAATGCGCGACTACGAAACGATTTCACTGGCAGTAACCGCCGCAGAAACAGGCCAT
>JAQUZA010000048.1 GCA_028691595.1 Candidatus Rifleibacteriota bacterium | reverse complement strand
CCATGAACAGTTTCATGAAGGTACTTTATTTCGGTGGAAATCTCTTTTTCTGTGGTGGTTATCCGGCATGGCAGGCAGGGTTGCACAGTTTTTCCGCGCCACGGATAACCGTCTTTCATAAATTTGGTTTCTTTAGCAGCGGCGGCTCTTTGCTCTTCACGCCGCATCTGTTCAAGCTCCCGGGCATAGAAGACCGGCTCAGTTGCCGGGGCCTGGCGACAACCCTGAGAAGAAAGCACGGCAACTAAAACCAGAAGGCCGGCCAGCATTCGAAGGGCGCGTTTCCTGAGAGTATTTGCAAACATAAAAGCTTCCCGTTTTTGCCAGAATTTGGCTATCTAATCGGGAAGCTTCGTCATTTAGTTTAGGGAAAGCCGACAAATAATTCAAATTGCGCCCCGGAAGGCACTATTCGTCTTTAACCCCACTCGTATGTGCTTTTTTTTCGCTGATTTTAAGGCCACTGTTATCGAGAAGAACCCTGGTGTTGGCGGGCACCGAAGTCGTCAACCAGACATTGCCACCAATAACCGAGTTTTCTCCGATGTGGGTCTCGCCCCCAAGAATGGTCGCACCGGCATAAATCACCACCGAGTCGCCAATAACCGGGTGTCGCCGGGCATTACGAATTATTTTTCCCTGCTTGTCACGCGGAAAATTGAGCGCCCCAAGGGTTACGCCCTGATAAAGGGTCACGTTGTCGCCAATGATCGTGGTCTCGCCAATGACCACACCGGTTCCATGATCGATGAAGAAGCTTTTGCCAATTGTAGCGCCGGGGTGAATATCGACCCCGGTTCTTGAATGTGCCCATTCTGACATAATGCGCGGCAACAGGCGCAGACCATACTTATAAAAGAAATGCGCAACCCGGTGGATTGCCACAGCCTCGAGCCCGGGGTAACTGAAAATAATCTCGTCAAAATCAACCGCGGCCGGGTCATTTTTGAAGGCTGCTTTAACATCGAGATTCAAAGCCTCTCTAAGTTCAGGCACGTATTCAAGAAATTCAAATACCAGCTGTTCTGCGGCCTTTTCGCAATTGCCGCAGGGGCTGCCGTCTTTCTGACAACCATGAATGAGCTCGCGATGAATTTGCGGGCGAAGTTCTTCGTAGACTTTGGCCACCCGGTAACTTATCCGCATATCGATTGAATCAAATGACATTTCTGAATGACCGTAGTAACCCGGAAACAGAATTATAAAAATATCTCTGATAACCCGATAGAGAATTTCTTTGTCGGGAAGAGGACTGCTGTCAAAATGCTGCACATCGCGGGAATCGGCAGTTATTGAGCGGATAATTCTCTGGGCTGCAAGATTAAGGCGTTCCTTTTTCATGTTTATCTCCTAAAGAGAATATAACCAAGATTGTCGCGCAATGAAACGTAATTCTTACCTTTTTTCTTGCTCAAATGCCAAATTGGTTTATAATCTGATTAAGACAGTTAACTTAAAGGATGTTGCAAAACTATGGACGAACTCGACATCTGCCTGTGCAAATCTGCCAGCATCACCCACGATACCAACCTCGACAAGCATTTTGCCAGCAACGCGGTCGGGCACTGTGACCTGTTCGAAATTCAGCTTTACAAAGAATTCTGGAACAGTCTTCAGGAAAGCGAAAGTACAATTTTTAACGCAACCATCGAACAGCTGGTAAACTCTGTTGCTCCATGACCGCAGCCGTTTCTCAAAGACAGAGCGCCCTCAAGCCTCTGCGTGATGCCCTGGCCGGTGGTTACCCCGTTATCGCCATCGAAACCTGGGAAGAAGATGCTACCCTGGCAACGCTTGGCTCATTTTTCAACAGCGCTTTCCAGGGCCGTGGTGTCTTCCAGACCTGGGATTTCCAGAACGGCCTCAGCGATGCCACCTCTGGCAATCTAGGTCGTCTAGGTGCCATTGAGGCCCTTGACAAGATCCAGGAATGCGACAAACCGGGTTTCTTTGTCTTTAAAGACCTGTCAGGTCTGCTGAGTGACATCGAGATTGGTCGCCGCATTCGCAATATTCACTTTAGTTTTCGCGGTCAGAACCGTTTTCTCCTGATGACCAGCTCCGAATTTTCCATTCCGGTTGAGCTGCGCAAAGATATTGTTCTGATAAACTACCAGCTTCCCGATTCTCACGAAATAGCTGCCATTATTGAAGAGCACCTGCAGATCGCCTCCAAAAGAGGCATTCAGGTCGATCTTTCGCCAGATCAGGTCAGCCAGGCGGTTATTTCCCTAAAAGGCTTCACTGGTGCCGAAATGAAGTATGCCCTCAACAAGGTGTGCTGGGGGCGCAAAACACTTGGCAGCGATATTATTCCGCTATTGCACGACGAAAAAGAACAGCTGGCACGCAAAGACGGGGTTCTCGAATACGTGCGCGGCACTGAATCGCTCGCCGATGTGGGCGGTCTCGAAAACCTCAAAGAATGGCTGCTCAAGCGCCAGAAACTTTTCAGCCCCGAAGCTGCCCTGGCCGGTATCAGGCCCCCGCGCGGGCTTCTGATGATGGGAATTTCCGGCTGCGGCAAGTCTTTGTCTGTTAAAGCAATCAGCGCTCTCTGGGGTTTGCCGCTCTTCAGACTCGACATGAACAAAGTTTATTCAGGCAACTACGGCACTCCTGAAGGCACATTTTTTCGTGCCATAAAAAATATAGAGGCAGTTGCCCCGGCCATCCTCTGGATCGACGAAATCGAAGGTGGTATCAGCAGCAATACCGCCAAAGACGGCGGCACCGGCTCCCATATATTTTCAGCATTTCTCACCTGGATGCAGGAAAAATCAGCGGATGTTTTCGTTGCAGCCACAGCCAACCGCATCGACCTGCTGCCCGCAGAAATCATTCGTAAAGGCCGCTTTGACCAGGTCTTTTTTATCGACCTGCCCAACGACGGTGAACGCGAGCAGATTTTCAAAGTACATCTCAGCCGGCGCGGTAACCGTGTCGAAGAGTTCGACCTGCCTCTCCTGAGCGTCGCCACTGAATTCTGGAACGGGGCCGAAATCGAGCATGTCGTCGAAGCTGCCATGATCGAAGCTTTTCACCGCGGCACCCCCCTGACCCAGGACGACCTGTACACAATCATAAGAGGCACGGTTCCACTTTCGCGCACCATGTCAGAACAGATTAAATTCATCAAAGGCTGGGCAAGCGAGCGGGCCATTTCGGCCTCGATTGCCGACAAATAGACCTTTAACCAGCATTAAATACCGGTCTTCCCAACACCAGTTTATCAGTGCATTCTCTGGTGTTTAAATGTTGACAAAACACATTAGTTAGGCTAGACTAAAAATGTTAGACATCTCTAATTCTAAGGTGGCTTACATGGTCAGAACAACACAAAGCCTTGCCGACCTGCCAGAAGGCAGCACCGGCACCATTCGCGACATCGACGCATTGTCACCAACAGCTCAGCGACTTCTCGACATGGGCTTTGTTCCCGGCACGCCGATAAAAGCAATAAAAAGAGCCCCCATGGGCGATCCGACCACCTATGAGATTCGCGGGTATAAGGTGGGTCTGCGGCGCTCTGAATCTTCACTCATCGATGTTGAGATCAAACCCGATGTCAAATAAACAACCGCATGAGGGTGGGCACTGCCGCAAGGTTTTTCTGGTCGGCAACCCAAACAGTGGCAAAACCAGCCTTTTCAATGCCATTACCGGCGAACGTCACCGGGTCGGCAACTGGCCGGGAGTAACGGTTCAAAAGATAGAAGGCATTACCATTACCGATTCCGGGCGGCTGATAATCAATGATCTGCCCGGCACATACTCGCTGACTCCTGCAACTCCCGAAGAAGAGGTTGTGTTGAAGTCTCTTGACGAAGCCGCCAATGGCCTCATCATCAATGTCGTCGATATTGCCAACTTTGAACGCAACCTGTTTCTGACCACTCAGCTGGTAGAGCTTGGGGTCAAACCGGTCGTCAGCCTGAATTGTTATGACTCATTTACCAGGGCAGGCGGCACCATAGATCTGCAGAAATTTTCTTCACTAACGGGCACCTCCGCGTTTCCAACCGTTGCCAGAACGGCTGAAGGTGTGACTTCTCTTGTCGAACACCTAGCCCGCCCTGAGTCGCTGAAAGTTGAATGCTACAGCAATCTTCTCGCCCTGCCCGAAATCTGGCAGAAATCTGCCGAAGAAGTTCTTGCCTTCCAGCAACTCAAGTGGTCGACCGCCACCCCACTACAGAAATATAACGGCCTGCGTGAACTCATCAGCCTCAAGCCCCTTGAAGCAGACCCCCAGATTCTCGAAATCAGGCGCAGACTGGCCGCCCAACTCAGCATCGGCAGGGAAAAGCCCCTCAAAGTCATTGACCTGGCCTGTGAGCTGGCCTCTGACCGCTACCGCCGCATCGAAAAACTAATTTCTTTATGTGCTGTCATACCGGGCAAAAACATACCCCCCTGGCAGGAAAAGCTTGACGCATTGCTCACCCATAGATTTCTTGGTCTGCCATTTTTTGCACTGATGATGGCCTGGATTTTCTGGACAACCTTTTCAATTGGCGAAATCCCCATGGGCTGGATGGAATCACTTGTCGAACTGGCCGGCAATTTTATCAGAGACAACCTGCAGGCAGGCATGCTGCGCGAATTGCTTGCTGATGGCATTATCAGTGGCGTTGGCGGCGTGCTTGTTTTTATACCCAACATTCTGATTCTGTTCTTCTGGATAGCCATTCTTGAAGATTCCGGCTACATGTCGAGAGCCGCCTTCATCATGGATCGCATGATGAACAGCATTGGTTTGCACGGCAGGGCTTTTATTCCGATGATTATGGGCCTTGGCTGCAATGTTCCTGCGGTTCTTGCCACCAGAATTATCGACAACCGCTTTCAGAGATTGTTAACGATGTTGCTGATACCGCTCGTAACCTGCGCCGCCAGACTTCCGGTGCTTGTTCTTCTCTGCGGCACATTCTTTCCTGAAAACCCGAGCACCTGGATGTTTTCGCTGTTCTTTGTAAATCTGCTCGTGCTTATCTTTCTCGGGCACACCACCAGCATTCTCTTTAAAACAGCCGACAACAGTCCTTTCCTGCTTGAAATGCCACCATACAGGCTACCGACCCCCACAAGCGTCCTTCATATGCTCCAGGAAAAGGCCATGCATTTTATCGAAAAAGCCGGCACGGTAATTCTTGCAGGTGCCATAGTTATCTGGGTTTTATCGGTTTTTCCACGCGAAGTCCCGCTCAGCTTTGATTTTGCTGCCGAACTTGCCGCCATAAAAAGTCGACCGGTTACCTCACAAACCGGCGAAGAAATTGCTTCACTTACCCGAAAACGCGACATCGAGCAGATGGAAGGCCGTTATATGGCGCGTATCGGCAAGCTGATGCACCCGGTAATGGCACCTCTGGGCTTCAGCTGGCGCGAAACCGTGTCACTCATCCCCGGCTTTCTCGCCAAAGAGTCTGTAGTTTCTACCCTGACAGTGCTATATATTCCCTACGACGAAGACCTCGGCAAGGCGATGCACAAAACTGGTATGACACCACTGACCGCCTTTGTATTTATGCTTTTCACTCTGCTTTATATTCCTTGCATAGCCACCCTCGGAGTAGTATGGCGGGAAAGCGGCTCAACAAAGTTTACTGCCCTCTCGCTGCTTGTTTATTTCTCTATTGCCTATATTGTCAGTTTTGCCGCCCTGAAAATTGGTGAATTGCTTCAATCAAGTACCGGCACCGCCGCTGAGGCTGTAACAATAATTCTGGCAGCGATTTTTGCCGGGTGGTATCTGCTGCGAACCCTTCTCAATACCTTTATCGGTCGCCAGTGCAAATCTTGCGCGAGCTGCAGTTCATGCCCTGCCAAAGGTAATGACTGCCCGGGAGGCTGACATGAAAGAACGCGTTTCTGGTGCCCTTGAATCTTACCTTGAACAGATCGATGAGCTTCAGCGCGAATTCGGATCGGTGCGCACCTCTGATATCGCTGACCGTATGGGCTGTAAGCGCTCTTCTGTAACCAGCGCTCTGCAACGACTCGCTGAAAAGGGGCTGATCAATTACAAGGCCTATCGCCCGGTAACCCTTACCATCGAGGGCGAAAAAACCATTCGGGCCTTAAGCAGATACCACAGAACCCTGGCTGATTTTCTGACAAAGATTCTCGCTTTTCCCGAAGAGTTTGCCCAGCATGAAGCCTGCAAACTTGAACACAGCATCAGTACCAGTACAATTGAGAGAATGCAGGCCTATCTCGATTTTGAAAATAATCGGGTCTGCGAAATTAATAGCAAAAATGAACCATGCCAGAGATTAAGTAACAACTCAGAAGCTTTTCAAAAATTTTTAGCCGAAAAATAGAATCGCCTAAAAAGAAAAAACCGGGGTATTCCCGATCTGCTTTTCTTCCGTTGTTCAGTTATTACTGAGCTGACTGATAAAGATTAAAAATTTCGAATGTGGTCAGATTTTCGAGAAGATCATCCTGTTGCTGTTCCATCCAGCACAAAAAATTTTCGTCCATCATCAATTCTGTAATACCTACCATCCCTGGGTGAACCATTTTGCCTTCCTCCTTGTAATTTTCTACAAGAGATTCATCGGCGTATTAATAAGAATGCTTAACCATTTTTTTATTTATTTTTTGTAACATGTTGAACGGTTGTGGAGTTTTGGCTTAGAATAGCCCTAAGGTCTAAATTTGAAGGAGGATCAGATGCCGTTATTAACTATTTCTCGTGAGATTGGCGCATCTGGAACTTTTATAGCACTCAAAGTTGCCGAGGCTATGGAATACACCTGCTATGATCAGCAGATTATCAATGAAATCGCCCAGAAAATGGGAAAGAAGGAAGATCAGATAGAAGACTTCGATCAGCAGTCTTATAATCGCATTGGCGTTTTCTTTCAGGAAGCACTTGCCAGCATCGCCCAGGGTGGAATGGTTTTTCACCCCTTTGGAATAGGCCCCCTCGACTGGGATTCAGCAGAAATTTTCAGCACCTACCCGCGAGGCAATTTCCAGGAAAAGGACTACTATGAAGTTCTGAATCAGGTAGTTAAAGAAATCGCCGAAAAATCAAACGCGGTTATTCTGGGGCGCGGCGGCAGTCAGATTCTCAGAGATCGCTCAGATACACTGCATGTTCGTATCGTTGCCGATCGTGAAGATCGACTCAAGCATGTCATGGAAGAACAAAAACTCGATTTAGAAAAGGCTGATAAGCTCATTACCAGCAAAGATGAATCAGCCGCGAACTTCATTTATGATTTTTTCGACACCGACTGGAACGACCCGCACCATTATCACCTTGTTCTAAACACCAGTCGTATTTCACCCGAAAAGTGTATTCAATTAATTATCAACACTCTGAAAGCCCTCTAAAATGTCAAAAAGAATCCTGGGAGCTCTTCTGGTAATTGCCAGCATAGCCGCTTTTCACCTTCTCGGGTCTCAATCAGAAACGCCTGCAGTCTGGCATGGAAGCGTTAATGCCAAAGTTTTTTCAGACCCGGTTTCTGTTGCTGATCGCTGCATTTTTCTCGGTGGCGACAAGGGGAAACGCTTTTTTAAGCTTTTCGAAGTTGATGCCGACGGCAAAGTTACTGCCGAATCTGTGCAGATGAATATCTTTCCTTTTTCTCCGGTTGTAAGCGGCAATATGGTCATTCTTGCCGATTCAGCCAGAATGGTCAGAGGTTTCTCCGTTCCCGGGCTCAAACTGGAATGGGAATCAGGAACTCTCGAGCAGTTCAAGGTTCCGCCGGTTACGATAGACAACAACCGTTTTATCGTTCAATCTACCGCCAACGCTCTATTCTGCCTCGACAGCAAAACAGGCAAACCCATCTGGGATAAAGTTTTTACCGATACCCTGGTTAACTACGCCGCCGGCAAGGTAATTATCTGCATTCACGGCTTCAACGATCTTAAAAAGCCCAAATGGCGTGCTTCAGCGTTGTCAAGCGAAGACGGTTCACTACTCTGGACTTCAGATGCCATTCTCAGCCAGGATACCCCCCTGTTTGTTCAGAACGTCTGTGTTCTTTCAAGCAATGAAGGCGAAATTCTTATCTTTGACCAGGAAAGCGGAATTCAGCTGTTCAAAAATCAGGTTAAAGGCCTCAAGGCAGCCCAGATCCTCGATGAAACGCTTATCATGCTTGCCTCGGGCGGTTCACGCATTGTCTGCATGTCGCTGATGACCGGCAATTCATGGTCAACAACCATGCAATCAGGGTTTATGGGTGCCGCCAAATATGGCGAACGCCTGCTGCTGCTCGACAAAAAGAATCTGCGCTGTGTCGAAGTAAGCAGCGGGGCTCAGATATGGCGTAAAGAACTCGATGATGTCTACAACGGGTTTCCATTCAGAAAAGGCATCTTTATCACTCACAAAGACTCCTTTTTCTCACGCAACACCTTCGGAAGCTATATCGAAACAGGCTCGAGCCACAGCACCTGGATGGCAACCGGGCGAAGTCTTTTTATGCGACCGATGGTAGTCGATAACGGTGATTTTCTCCTGTCTTACGATGGTACCTTTCGCCTGATGCCAAAACCATCGACTGGCGGCGCTGTCATTGAATCAACTGTTCCCGCACAGATTTCTGACCCCACCGCTGCCAACATCAAATTCTGGAAGGACGAAGTTGCCACCGGCACCAATGCCAGTGGTGGAGTGGCCGTTTCAACCCCGGACGAAACCCCTTCTGACAATGGAACATTAACCCCAAAATCCCCTGCTATTAACCCCAGACCAACTGTTGAAGGTAGCTCAGAGAACCTTCTCGATGACGGCTGGCAGAAGGCTGACTGACTCTAAGCATAAAGTCGCTATTGAAGCCCCTCTGGCAGGATTGCCCGAGGGGCTTTTTAATGGTATCATATCGGACGCGTTTTCTCTTCAGGAGGTTAAATGAAGACAGTTAAACTCAATATAGGTTTTGACATAGGATCAGTCAGTATTAATGCGGTCGTCTGCGACTCAGAAGGCCGTTTCGTCGAAGAGATGCCATATCATCGCCATTTTGGCCGCACCATTGAGCTTTGTGCCCGTATTCTCGGGCAGATCGAAGAAAAATTCGGCCGCGAAAATATTCAGCGGGTCGCTTTTACCGGCACACACGGCAAAGCAATGGCCGCTGAACTCAAAACATATTTCGAAATTGAAACCACAGCACAGACCAGAGGGCTTTTTGCCCTGATGCCAGATGCCCGCACCGCCATTTCGATTGGCGGGCATGACTCGGCACTGCTGATTCTCACCCCTGCCGAGAAAAGTTTCATTCTCGACGATTTCAAGCTGAACGAAGCCTGCGCCGCCGGAACCGGCAGCTTTATCGATCAGCAGGCCGAGCGAATTTTTTCGGATGTCGATGAATTCAATGCTATCACCGACCCGCAGAAGCGTATGGAATCAATTCTCATGCGCTTCATGGAAGAAGGTCGCAAGTCTGACTGCCCGGCAAGCGTCGCCTGCCGCTGCACAGTGTTCACGAAGTCCGACATGATCCATCTTCAGAATAAGGGCATTCCCATACGCCATATCATCAGCGGCCTTCATGAAGGGGTCGCCAAGAACTACAAATCGACACTGGTCAATAACCGCAAATTGCAGACCCCGATCGCTTTTATCGGTGGTTACGCCTCGAACCTGCTGGCCCGCCAGGCCTTTGAAAATATTCTGGGCCAAAAGATAACAGTTCCAGATCATTACACCAGCGTCGGAGCCCTTGGAGCGATTCTTAACGCCATCAGCCTCAACAAAGGCTGTGCCGTCACCGCTGAACAGATTCACCAGCTCAAAGCCTCTGCAGCCTTTGCCGCCGTGCGCACTGAGCCCCTCGACCTCAAGCTGCACCCGTTCGCCGAATGTGGCAAAGCCGAAGGCCTTCCACCGGGCAATGACATAATCGATGTCTACATGGGTTACGACATTGGGTCAACAACCACCAAGCTTGTGCTCATAACAGCAAAGGGTCAGGTAATTTATAAACGTTATATTCCGACCGAGGGCCAGCCGGTTGTGGCCATTAAAAAAGCGCTGCGTAACTGCGTTGAAACCATTGATGTTAAACGCGTAAATGTCATCGGGGTCGGAACAACCGGCTCAGGCCGTGAAGTTGCCAATCTGTTCGTTGGTGCTGACGATGTAGTGAACGAAGTTACCGCCCACGCCCGTGGCACCAGCCATTTTGAACCAGAAGTGGACACAATCTTCGAGCTCGGTGGTCAGGACGCAAAATACACAGCGCTAGGCAATGGTTATGTCGTTGATTTTCGTATGAACAAGGTTTGTGCAGCCGGCACCGGCAGCTTTCTCGAAGAGAGTGCCAACAAGCTGGGCATAAACATTGCGGGCGAATACGAAGAAATGGCGATGCGTGCCAAAGCACCATACCGGCTCACCGAGCGCTGCACCGTCTACATGGAATCAGACCTGATGTCGTATCTGCAGATGGGCGGCGCGGTTGAAGATCTGCTGGCCGGGCTGTCGCAGGCTGTTGTTCATAACTATCTGAACCGTGTAGTTCAAGACGGTAAAATTGGCAAAAAAATCAGTTTTCAGGGCGGCCCGTCACTTAACAAGTCGGTGGTTGCAGCCTTTGAACGCATCGTCGGCAAACCGATCATCACCCTGCCCCACCGTGAAGTCATGGGTGGCATCGGAGCAGCCCTGCATGCCATGGATGAAATCAAGGCAAAGATCGAGGCCGGTCAGTCATTCAAAACAAGATTTCGCGGCTGGGACGTAGTCGAACAGCCATTTGTTCATGATGAAGAAATCTGCCGCCGCAACCCCAGCTGCCACAACCAGTGCAAACTTCAGATTTACAAGGTTGGCAACGATGAAGCCATTTATGGGGGCGATTGCGGCATGTATGAATCGAGACAGCAGGCTGCCAAACGTGCCCCTGACTTTAACCGGGTCAGGCAGGAGCTTTACTTCAAGCACATGAAGGGGCTCTACCGCGTTGCCGGCGATCAATCACCCGCTGAAAAGAGCGGCAAAACAGTTGTTGGTATTCCAAGAGCGCTAGGCTTTCATCAGATCGGGCTGATGTGGGTGCACCTGCTCACCCGCATGGGCTTTGAAGTGGTTATCAGCCCTGAAACAAACAGCGAAATAGTCGATCGCGGCATTTCAGCAATGACATGCGAGGCCTGTTTCCCGGTGAAAATTTCGCATGGGCATGCAGCCACCCTGAAAGATCACTGCGACTATCTGTTCATGCCGATGTTGATCGAGATGGAATCGAGCCAGGGCAACAACGCCTTTTATTGCCCCTACGTTGAAGCCAATACCTTTATGCTCATGGCAGCACTCGGACTCGACGCGAAAAAGGTCATCAAGCCCGCCGTTTACTTTAAAAAGGGCAAGATCGACATGCATCTGTCTTTTGCCGAAGAATTCAAGCGGCTGGGCCTGCCCTTCAGCGATGTTGAATTCAGCAAAGCCTATGATGAAGCACTTGCGGTGATGAATCAGTTCGATGCCGATATCAAGCGGGTTGGTCACGAAATCCTCAAAAATCTCGGAGACCGGCGCGCCATCATTGTTATCGGCCGCCCTTACAGCGCTTACGATTCACGCACCAACCTCAATCTGTTCGGCACCTTCAGCAGACTTGGCATTCACGCGATACCCCAGGAGTTTCTCGACCTGTCAGGCATCGACATTGAATCGGAATACCCCAACATGTACTGGGGTTTCGGCAACCGAATTCTGCAGGCAGCCAAGTTTATCAACCGCGACACCAGGCTGTTCGGCCTGTATCTTACCAGCTTTTCATGTGGGCCTGATTCGTTTGTGCTGCACTTCTTCAACCATGAAATGAATCGCACCAACCGGCCCTATCTTGAACTCGAGCTCGATGAACACTCAGCTGGAGCCGGGGTCGAAACTCGCCTGCTGGCCTTTATCGATGCTATCAAAAACCAGCAGCAGATTACTGTGCTTTCAAACAAGGACATCAACTTCGTGCCGCGCAAATCAACGGCACCACTTACCGAACGCACTCTGTATCTTCCCAAAATGGCAGAAGGAGCTCGTTGTCTCGCCGCCGCATTCAGGCATCTCGGTTGCAAGGCCGAAGTCATGCCGACCTACACCAATGCGGGTCTTGAATTCGGCAAAAAGCACACCTCCGGCAAAGAATGCTTCCCATGCATCGTTACCACCGGCGACATGTTCGATGTCATCGACCGGCACATGGCCGATGGTATGGACGTTAACAACGAACTGGCATTTTTTATGCCGGAAACCGAAGGCCCGTGCCGCTTTGGGCAGTATACCCGCCT
>JAQUZA010000588.1 GCA_028691595.1 Candidatus Rifleibacteriota bacterium | reverse complement strand
GGCTTTGCGGTAAACTCAACTTTGAGCTGCAGGGCAAACGCACTAAACCACTTCAAATCCTCAATTGGACTGGATTCCCGCTTTCGCGGGAATGACATGATTTGTTTCCGTCATTCCGGACGTAGACCCGGAATCCATGAATTTAATGCGTTTGCCCTGCTTTGAGCTGCCATTCAATCTTGCATTATTCTTGAAAAGAAGCTAGTCTGAAGAAAGGTTCTTCGTTCTTGATCAAGTTTTTATCATCACCACAGAATTGGAGAATTGTCATGGAAAACGTGCGCCCCGACCTTAACTGGGTCATCAACCAGCGGTCAAACCCTGATCTTTCTTTATGTAAAGAGCTTTTTTCGCCGGAAACAGCCCGTCTGGCCCGGCGGTTTCACCGGCAGATTCCCGGTTTTCAGATGTCGCCGCTTCTGGCGTTGCCCAACCTGGCACAAATGTTTGGGGTTGGCGGAATCTGGGTAAAAGACGAAGCAGTAAGGCTGCAGCTCAATTCATTCAAGGTTCTTGGCGGTTCGTATGCCGTGTATAAATATATCAAAAGCCGCCTTAACCTCGAAAACGAAGAAATTTCCTACGCCGAAATGACCTCGCCTGAAATCAGACAGAAGCTCGGCCGGATAACCTTTGCCACCGCCACCGACGGCAATCATGGGCGCGGCATCGCCTGGGCAGCCCAGAAGCTTGGCCATGACTGTGTTGTCTATGTTCACGCTGAAACCTCAAAACCGCGCATCGATGCCATCAGAAGCTATGGAGCCACCGTAAAAATCATCGAAGGCAATTACGATAATGCCGTCAGACAGATAAGTATCGATGCCGACAAAAATGGCTGGGTCGTCATTTCTGACACCTCATGGGAGGGCTACACCCAGATTCCGGTCTGGATCATGCAGGGCTACACCTCAATGATGAGCGAAATTCAAGAGCAGTTCGCCGGTCAAGGCATCACCAGGCCAACTCATATATTCGTTCAGGCCGGAGTTGGCGCACTTGCTGCCTCAGTTATAGGTTATTACCACGCCCTGTTCGGTTCAGATGCGCCAAAATGCATTGTCGTTGAACCCGACAAAGCCGACTGCCTCTACAGATCGATTCTCGCCGGCGACGGTGAGCCACACACGGTTTCGGGCAATCTCGACACGATCATGGCCGGTCTGGCCTGCGGTGAACCAAGCCCGGTTGCCTGGAAAATTCTCAAAGAAACTGCCTGCTGCTTCATCACCTGCCCCGACTACATTGCCGCCAAAGGCATGCGCATCTACGCTACCCCGTTACATGGCGACCCGTTCGTCGTCTCAGGGGAATCTGGCGCCGTCACTCTGGGTGCCCTGATTCAGACTCTGCGCGAAAACGGTCTTGAAGAACTGCGCGACTTTCTGAAACTGAACCAGGACTCGCAGATACTCTTTATCAACACCGAAGGCAACACTGACCCGCTCCATTTCCGCCGCATAATCTGGGAAGGCTCCAATCCAGTGCCGAAAGAATACTGGACCGATTCTTAAAATCACCATTAAAGCCAGGTTGCGATTTAAAGTATTTATCAAGAAACAATTCTGCTATTATTGCTCAGAATTAAAGTGCAATCGCGGTCTGGAGTCACAAAATGAACGGTTCAAACCATTTTTGCCAATATAGAGTCGCCAGATGAGCATCGAAGAGCAGATTCAGAAACAACCCGGCGGCCGGCCCGGCTTGCCGGCCGCCATAACACTTCTGCACCTGGCGGCGGCAATTTTGTTTTATGGCATTCTGCGCCGCATGGTGCCCGATGACTTTTTATTTTTTGAGACCGCCGTCGGGGTCAGCAATCTGATGGTCTATTTTGCCGGCGGTGCCGGCCTGTACATTTTTCTGGCTTACAGGTATGAAACCGCAACAGCAAAGATTTTTTCGTGGCTGCCGCTGGCGTTGACCCTTTTTTTTACTTTGATCATGCTGATCGCACCGTCTATTACCTGGTGGGTTGCCTGCGTTTTGAGTCTGATACTCTGGCTGAGCTGTTCAATTCATCTGGTCATCGGGCATAAGTTTCCGCGACTGGGCCTTCTGGCAGTCGTAATCGATGTATTTCTCATCTGCATGCTCTTTCTCGACTTTCATTATTATTCGATCACCAGGGCCCACATAAGCCTGCAACATATTTTTGTCGTTCTGATAGGCATGATGGGAAGACGCGAGCTGAACCAGTTTCTCAAGATTATCGGCATTTCGCAGCAGCATGCTCTTGCTCTGATCGCTGCCACCATAATGATCGCCGTGGCTGTAATAGCGGCATTGCGTCTTAAAAAGCCGCAAAACCCCATTTCTGAATTCAAACCGGGTAGAATGCTTTGTGGTTTTTTGTTGTTGCCGCTTATCTGGTCGGCGTTTTCGTCGGTTGTCGCTCTTGTTCCATTCTCTGATTATTTTAAATGGCGACTCAATAACGGGTTCTTTTCTTTGCCAGAACGAACGCATCTCGCCGTGATGAATAAATCTGAAAAGCTTTTTAACGCCGAGAACAGGCTCGACTTCAGTCTTTCATCGCGCCAGGGCGATTACCAATGGGGCGATACCGCCTCAAAACCCAGCATCGTTTTTATTTTTATCGAAAGCTGGCGACCCGATGCCCTCGATTATATGCCCTTTACCCGCGAACTCGCTTCTTCGGGGCTCTGGCTGAAAAACCACCAGGGTACAACCAATGAC
>JAQUZA010000587.1 GCA_028691595.1 Candidatus Rifleibacteriota bacterium | reverse complement strand
TGCAGGGTCGCAACAGCGGCAATCAGCCCACCATAAAAGACCAGACCACCTTCGTGCAGGGCAAAGTAATCTCTGATGCTGGTAAATTGGTCGGGAAAAAGCAGAATATAGGCTGCACGGGCTCCTGCCACCCCGCTGATCGAAACCAGGAGGAACATATCGATACTATCTGGAACCGGCTTCTTTAGAGCCCGACAATTTGCGTAAAAAAGGAGAATGCCACCTGAAAAGGCAGCAAGCATGAGAACGCCATAGATGTAATAGGGAAACTGAAGCCCGGCCGGGCATTGCATTGTTTTTATTCCTGTCTGATGCTCATCGATGACTGGTCGGGTAAAATCCTCTGCTTTCGGCTGCGATCAATAATTTTCCAGGTGGTGATTGCGAAAATTATGGCTCCAATACCGATCAATTGTGAAAGTTTGAGGCCAAACAGCACTACCGGATTTTCGGCCCGCAGAAACTCGATAAAAAACCTGAAAAATCCGTAAAGACCCATGCAGGCTAAAAAGACTTCGCCATAATTTTTTCTGAAACGCCTGAAATATTGCAGCAGAAAAAATATAATCAAAGCAGATGCAGATTCATAAAGCTGAGTCGGGTGGTGCAGGCCGGGGCCTGCATGCTCAAAAGCCACTCCCCATGGGTAACTGCAGACAGTGCCGTAGCAGCAGCCATTAAAGAAGCAGCCAAGCCGGGCCAGCATTATTCCGGCAGGCAGGCCGAAACCAATACAGTCCATCACCTGCCAGAATGGTATTCTTCGCGCTTTGAGGTAGAGAAGGTCGAATATGAAACTGCTGATCACCGAACCATAAAAGGTGAGGCCGCCCTGCTCAAAAGCGAAAAAATCTGAAAAAGTCAGTTTCTCGGGTGTGTATTCAAGAACAAACAGAAGTCTTGAACCCATGACCCCTACAACCAGCTGAATAATCAGCATGTCAAAGATGGCTTCGCGATTCAGGCCGGCCCGGCCGGCTTCGCGAAGGGTTATGAGTGTGCCTACTGTGTAGCCGGCTGCAATCAATAGCCCGTAGGTATAAACATTGAACCAGGGTGTCGAAAGCAGTATCGGATACATATTAAAGGCTCAGGCCGTTGTGGTGGTGAGACCTTCTGAATTTGTCTCTTCGTCTTCATCGGGGCTGAGAAAAAAGATGTCGATGAACAACATGAAGACACCAAGATCGATGGCAATGTCGGCGACATTGAAAACCGGAAAATCAAACGTTCCAAGATGGAAAAGAAAGAAATCAACGACAAAGCCGTATACTATGCGGTCGTAGAGATTGCCGATCGCCCCACCCACCAGAAGGGCCAGGGCCCAGCGGGTCAGGCGCTCTTCTTCGGGCAGCTTCAGGCTGTAATAGGCAATGATGATGATCATGGTCAGCGCCATCAAGATCGGCGGTAAACGCCAGTCAGGGAACCAGCCAAATGCCACCCCCGGGTTTTTTACGTAGGTCAGGGTGAAAAACTTGTCAATTACCGTTACCGGTAATACGTGTGAATTGTTGACGACAATCAGCTTGGTGACCCGGTCAACGACATAAAAGAGGGTTGCATACAGCAGAACTGAAGGCGAACGCAGGTGATACCCTATGTTGCGCAGCATGAAAAGAGGATAAACCGCCAGCGTATATAACCCCGTTATCAGCCAGGTGGCTGCCAAGACCAGTGTGTTGCTGAGTAGTTTCATAGTTTTCCTGAGAATAAGATAACGATACGAAATCTTCAACCCTTTCGGCAGCTTTCATTTAATTCTGAACGAAAAGAATCAATTTTTTTTTGCCTAATCTGCATGCTTCGCTCTGCCGATAAACCAGAGGGAATATTATAAGACAATGAACCTGGAGGTCACAGATCGTTTATGAAGCCTTACCATCGCCTGCGTGATCATTCATGGTTGCTGCTGATCATTTTGACTGCCGCAACTATATTTACTGCTGGCTGCTCATCGAGCTCTTCTGATTCGGGCGGCAACGTTAACCCTCTCGGGGCTTACCAGACAAACACCACCGGTACCGGCCTGCCGACTGACGGTGTTGTACAGAACCCTGGCCAGATTTCTTCACCTGTAATTTCGGTTCCAACCGATGGCAGCGGAGTAAACGGCCATGACAATGCTCCCCTGCTCGATAATATGCACCCGGGCTGGCAGCAGGCTTCATGTTTGAGCTGCCATAACGATACAACCAGAAACCCCGATCATAACTACACAGACGACAGTCTTTGCTACCTGTGCCACGGCACAAATGGTCTGCCAGGCTTCGGCGACAATATTCCCCCGATTATCAGCGGCGTTGTGGCGACCCCGAGATCTGATGCCGTCACTATCACCTGGAAAAGCGATGAAGAATGTCTCAGCCGTCTTGTTTTGAAGACAGTTGCCGGCGATCGTCTCGAATTTCCGGTCAGCACAACCTATAAAACCAGCCATAAGTATGAAATCAATGGTCTGCTGCCCTTGACCAACTACACTTATGAACTGATTTGTACCGACAAGAGTGCCAACCGCACTTCAACTCAGGCGTTCGGAGTGCTGTCGTTCACAACTCTTGAGAAGTCAGCGACTGGCACTTCAACAAGCGGCACTTCTCCCACCGATCCCCCTGAAACAAACTCTATTTTTACAAGCCTCGATGTTACCAGCAGTGGTCCTTACAAAGTGAACGTGAGCTTTACGATCAAAGAACCTGCA
>JAQUZA010000586.1 GCA_028691595.1 Candidatus Rifleibacteriota bacterium | reverse complement strand
AATTCAGGGTTAATTTGAATTGCAGTTTCTGGAGTGAATAAAAAATTTGTTATGGCGGTAGCCCTTAATTTATGCGTGTTTTAGTTTGTTGTTAGTAGCATATGCTAAAAATAAGTGTTGCTTTTTGGGTGGTGTTATTTTATCTTATCGATAGAAGTGCATTTATTTCGAAAGGAGACATTAGCTATGCCAGGTTTTGATAGAACAGGTCCGAATGGCCAGGGAGCAGGAACAGGTCGTGGTCTTGGTGGTTGTCTTACCCAGAGTCAGCCAGGTCTTGGGCGAGGCGGCCGCGGAATGGGCCAGGGTATGGGCCGCAGGATGGGTGGCCGTGGAATGGGTAACTTCGGCGGTCGTGGCATGCGAAGAGGTCTTGGTAACGGTTTTGGGCCGGCAATGCCGGTTGAAATAGCTACTGAAACCGATGAGCGTATTGAGTTGCAAAATCAGATAGATTCGTTGAAAATGCAGTTGTCTGAAATCAAAGACCTGCTGATGAATAAAAACGTCAGTGAAACCTCAGTGGAAGTCAAACCAGAACCACAGAAATAAAACGGAGCGTTTATGAGTAATACCAGTAACACCAGTTCCTCGGGTTGCAGCAACAAGGGTGCTGCATGCAGCGGCTGTTCAAGCACTTCATGCAGTGAAAAGGCAGTTGCCGGCGGCGACTCTCCCAATAAAATCGGCCATACCATCGTTGTTATGTCCGGTAAGGGCGGGGTTGGCAAAAGTACTGTCGCAGTGAATCTTGCGGTTGCTCTGGCAGCAGAAGGCTATAAAACAGGTCTTCTTGATGTCGACATTCATGGGCCGAGCATTCCTACCATGCTCAAACTTCAGAACGAACGTGCTCTTTCTGATGGCAAAATGCTGCTGCCGATTCGAGTCGGAGACATGAAGGTGATGTCGATCGGCCTGCTGCTTGACAATTCAGATGACGCAGTAATCTGGAGAGGGCCAATGAAGGCCGGTGTCATCGGCCAGTTTCTCACTGAGGTCAACTGGGGTGAACTGGATTACCTCGTAATCGATTCGCCTCCTGGAACGGGTGACGAACCTCTCTCGGTTTGTCAGCAGATCAAGGGAAATTTTTCGGCGCTTATCGTCACTACGCCCCAGGAGGTTGCTGCTGCCGATGTTCGCAAATCGATCAGCTTCTGCAATCAGTTGGGTGTTGATATTGTCGGGGTTCTCGAAAACATGAGCGGCTTTATCTGCCCAAAATGCAGCTGCGAAACCCATATCTTCAGTAATGGCGGCGGCGAAAAAACTGCCACTGATGCTGGTATCAAGTTTCTTGGCCGTATTCCCATAGACCCGGCAATCGTCGCTTCATGTGATAATGGCTCGCCCTTTATCTATACTCACTCGAAGACCCCCGTCGCCAAGGCTTTCACCCAGGTGGTCAATCAGATACGTGAAATGTATGACGAAAAGTCAGCAGGTTGCTGTGCTGGCTGATAAACAGGATTTGCATTCTACCCCTCAAAGCTGGTTAAAACCAGTCAAGGCAGCCAGTTCTCATACTGGCTGCCTTCTTTGCGGTTCGCAGAACCCGATGTCAATGCATCTGCAGTTTGTGGCTGACGATAACAGAGTCGTTCATGCCGATTTTCAGGCCCACGACCTGTTGCAGGGTTACCAGGGAATCATTCACGGCGGCGTAACCTGTGCTCTGCTCGACTCGGCCATGACGCACTGCTTGTTTAATCAGGCCATTGAAGCGGTTACCGGCGAAATGAAAGTTAAATTTGTGCGGCCGGTGCCATGTCGATCACGCCTCAGATTAAGGGCCTGGCTGGAAAAGGCCTTTGACCCTTTGTACGTGCTCAGGGCTGAGCTGAGCTGCGATGAATGCCTGCTTGCCAGCGCTGAAGCGAAGTTCATGCGAACTGCCGGCCAGGCTTCTTCTTAAATGGCTCTAAACACGATTTGCTGCAGTCGGGCTATTTGCTGAGCAGACTGTGCTTTTTCAATTTGTAGATAAGATTGCGGCGGCTCATACCAAGAACATCGGCCGTCTGCACGCGGTTGCCGCCAAACCTTGCCAGGGCTTCCATTAACGCTCTTTTTTCGGCGTTATCGAGGGTGCTGCCGCTTGCTGCTGCACCGTTGGCAGCCGGATTCGCTCCCAGACCGTGCAGATGTTCCGGCTTGAGTTGTGGCTCGTCGCAAAGCAATACCGAGGCTTCGATTACGTTTCCTAGTTCTCTGATATTGCCTGGCCATTGATAGGCGAGCAATTCGCTTTTTGTCGCGGCGCTGAGCTGCGGTATTTCTTTGCCAAAGCGTCGGGAAGCTTCAGCAGCGAATCTGTCGGCGAGAAAAATTATGTCTTCGGGCCTTTCACGCAGCGGTGGAATGTGCAGGCTGAACACAGAAATTCTATAGAACAGATCTTCTCTGAAACTGCCTGTCTGGCACTGTGCCTTCAAGTCACGGTTGGTGGCCGCAATCATTCTGGCATTGAATCGAATCAGCTGTGACCCGCCAACACGTCTGAATTCCTTTTCCTGAAGGGCTCGCAGTAATTTGGGCTGAAGCGTCAGCGACATTTCACCAATTTCGTCAAGAAAGAGAGTCGAATTGTCGGCCTGTTCAAACTGACCGGTTTTGCGCTCAACCGCGCCGGTAAAAGCACCCTTCTCGTGACCGAAAAGTTCACTTTCGAGGAGGGTTTCGACAATGGCGGCGCAATTAACAG
>JAQUZA010000047.1 GCA_028691595.1 Candidatus Rifleibacteriota bacterium | reverse complement strand
CTGTCTTGCCGGCTGCTGTTCGCAGATCGTGGTAAAACTGCGAATATCAGAAACCATCACCACGGCAGAGAACTTTTCTGTCGGCGCTTTTTTATCTGATGAAGTACAGACAACTGCAGCGACCGCGTGTTCAGAAAGCATTGAAGCAAGGCGATGTCTTTCTTCGAGACCCTTGATCATATTGTTGAATTCGTCATTCAACATGCCGATCTCATCACTGCGCCCGATGGCTGAAAGTCTTACCAGCTGGCCGCCCTCAACGATATCAAAGGCACTCTTTATCTCTTTTAACGGCCGGGCAATGCGCACCCAGATGACCAGCGCACTGGCAACAAGCATGGTTCCGGCCAGCAGGCCCAGAAACACAAATATCACCACTCTGGTTTGATGTTCGCTATTTTTCTGCTCGTGGTCAATGGCCCCGACCAGCACCGTGCGGTCAAAATGCTTTGAAGCGTAGGCCACCACTGACATACCTGCCGCAGATGCTTTTAATATCCCGGATTTGATACTGAAGGCTGAATCAGAGACCCGGCGGCACGCCTTCAACTGTTCAGTGCTGAAAGATCGATCAATTCTGAGCAGCGATTCTTCGCCATTGGGAGTTCTCTTGAAAGCAGCCAGCTTGATCTGTGGAGCCTTGACTCCTAGCTGATCAGCACTTCGTTGAATAACAGTACGATCAATATCAGACTCAAGCCAGGCAACCATAAGAACATAGCGGTTTTTGCCATTTATGGTTATAAAATCGTAAATATAACCAAGAAAACCACGCCCGAAATCAGTTCTGACCACGCGATTTTTATAACGGGCCAGTTCATACTCGATCCCTTCGTTATTGCGTTTAAAAGACTGAATTGCAGCAAGATTGTTCTGATCAATTTTATGAAATGGCAACTCAAAATCCGGTTCATCGAGAGCTACAGCCCGCCTCAGATTTAGGGTAAATGGCAGGCCATAGAATCTTGCAAGGGTTTCAAAATCAGACTTGCGAATGTTGCCACGACAATCGATACTGAGGTTGCCCCCAAGATCAAACAGGGCGAAGCCTGAAATCGAAATATTTTCGGGGCGGTCCCCGGCAATTCTGCGAATTTTTTCAAAAACAGCAGGGCTGGCATCCATGCCTTGCTTTTCCAGAGCCTGCGTCACTTCTGAATCGCTTTTGATCGCTGAGAATGCTGACATATAAGCATTTTCGAGTGATTCTTTGCCGGCATCAAAATCAGAAAGGCTCGTGGCAAGGGTTTCTTCAAGGTGATTTTCGTCGGCTTTGAATCTTTCAAAACAGTAAGCAGTTGCTGAAGTAACAAAAAGGGCAACGGGAAGCGTAGCCGCCAGAAGAAACACAACCGCAAACCTGCTGTTAATGCTTTTAAAAGGCCAGATACCAAGAATGAGTCCACGAAGCGTCAACATCAATATTGCTGCCAACCCGAACAGGTTGATCAGTTGTAGCCACAGTGGCCTTTCTGCACTTGAACCGGCAGGCAAAAGAAGAATTGCCAGGTGGCGTTCACCGGTTAAAATTCTTGTATAAAGCATTGAATTACCACATGGCAGCGCCCACGGAAACCCTTCTGTTTCCCATTTTTCGAGATTCTCACGCACTGTGCCAAGCTGATTGCGCCAGCTGCGGAAAATTTTAGAACCAGCGATATGCTCCGGGAATATCTGATCAGGGCTGCCGTCGTCAAAGATTCTGACAAAACCTCCGGCGACATCTTTGCCAAGTCCTGTCTTTTTTGCGGCCATTCCCATAACTGCCGCATCCAGATCCTGGTTTCTCGGGATAATCAAAAAGAAACCACAAATGGTGCCATCTGGTGCCTGGCTATAATCCCATAACAGAAAGGACGGTATTTTCCGGTAGATGACCGGGGTCGCTATTCCGCGCTGGTCACAGGCCAGAAGCTGAATAGTACAACCGTTGCCGAAAATTTTCTGCAACAGCTTTTCATTGCGTCTGATCTCACCCTGACTTTGCTTTTTTTCCTGGTTTTCGACTACCAGAGCCTGAAAAACCATCTCCATCGGCCGGCGACTCACGGATTTTTCGCTGGTAAAAACCATTTCAGACTCAGACTGGTTTGGCCTTTGTGCAAACGACCAAACCTCATTATCAGGAAATGGGTTGACAAATACGCTCTCTGCCAGATCGCCAAAGTGTAAGCTACCGGGCTTCTTATCGGGGTATTCGAGAAGCAGCGAGGTCATCCCCTCACGAAAAAGCAGAGCATACTGGGCCAGCTGCTGCGAAAGATCCATGTTTGCCGCCACTTCCCCAAGTTTCTGTGCGGCGAAGCGTTCCTGATCCTGGGCCTGCCAGCGAACGAATATGGAGCTGATCTCATGCCAGCCTGACTTGAGTGCCTGCAGGGGCAAAAGCAGCAGCAGAATCAGTAAAAGATTACTCAGCTTGTCTTTCATTTAACCATCAGATAAAAAAATCTTAAATCAGATTGTAAGCTGATAAATCTTTAAAGGCAAAGATTTCCCTTTCAATTCAACTTCGCCATATTCACGGGCGGTAAAATCGCGAGAAGCCAGCTCATAAACGTTCTGCGAGATCAGACAGCGCTGAAACCTCAGTTTTTCTGCCTGACCCTCGATGCGGGCCGTAACATTGACAGCATCACCAATTACAGTAAAATCTCTCTTCTCGCCAACCCCAAGGAAGCCGGTGATTACCGCACCTGAGTTAACCCCGACAGCCACCGGGAACGGTAGTTCACTTCGATTTTCGGCCAGAATAATTTCACTGGCAGCACGGCAGGCCGAAGATACTGCACCTGCAGGGTCTTTGTCGGCATTGAATACAGCCAGAATCCTGTCGCCGATTATCTTATCGATGTCACCGCCATGGCCCATTATTATGCCTGAAATATTTGCCACATGGTTCTTCAAATCAGAAATCAACTGGTCAGCAGACATACCTCTGATCCAGGTCGTAAAATCGGGTATACCAATATAGATAAACACATAAGTTGCTTTTCGGCTTTGCTGGGCTTTCTCTTTCAAGCTCACCTTCAGAGCTGTTTTTGAGAGCATACGCCCCATAAGCATCTTTTCTTCGAGGCCTTTCATCATGGTATCGAACGAGTCGCACAAAGCGCCCAGTTCGTCTGTTCTGCCAATTCTGATACGATAGGCGTAGTTCTCACGGCCCGCATGTTTCATGGCATTCATAAGGCTGGTAATTGGTTCAAGAATATCAGCAGCAACTTCACTGGCAATAAAGAGAATAAGAATCAACGAAACAAGAAGCAGCCCGTTGAATAGCCGGCGATTCTTGACCACGAGCCGGGAAATAGGCTCTTCGGGAGCCAGAGCAACAAGCATCGATGTCATCTGCGTGATCCCTGTTCGTCCCTCAAGAATCCATGATTGCCCCTGGTGCTCGATCATTCCACTTACTGGAAGATTGGAAGAAGAAATCATCGCACCGGCCGAATTCAGCCTTTGTCTGAGTATTGTATCCCTGTCTGTCGACAAAGTGCCATAGCGATGTGTTTCGGCAGGAAAAATGCGGTAACTGCCTTCATAATTGTTGGCAACCCTTGCCAGATAACCTTCATAATCGAACATTATCATCCAGACAATTATGAATTCAGGGTTAATAATTGAAGGAACAGGAAAAATCACAATGCCAACGGTACCCGATAGAACGTTCATAACCACAGGCAGACCAAGTCCGTGTGATAGCCTGATATAAACATCGTCACCAAACAACGAGCGAACTATCTGTAGCCCTGTTTCAACCGCGAGTTCCCCGGAAAGCTCTTTGCCCTTCAGACTGGCAATATCGCCACTCTGGGTGCGGCGGGCCATAAGGCCCAGAACGATCTGTTGCAGCATACTGCCAAACTGTGTTACCGGCTTGTTATTTATGCCTGAACTCGCAAACCCCCAGCCGCCCTTTCCGGCAATGGCAATATCACGAATCGAAAAGTTAAAAACACTTTTATCAAGTTTTTCAGTTTGAGAATGCCATGAATCAGACATTCTTCTAAGCTCAGCTTTAAGAGATTCAACTTCAACCGTTCCCGAGGCTTTATTCAGCAAGGTTATCAATTCTCTGGTCTCGCTGGCGTAGGTCAATCTATTGACCATTTTCCAGCCAAACGGGTTAGAGAAACTGTCGCGCAACTCAAACAAATCAATAAATCTTTGCAGGTCAGATTTTTCCTGCGCTATGCGGGCATTGTAATCTTCACTCAAATACAAACCCGACACAAAAAACACCGTTATCAATGGAATCACTGCGGCAACAAGAAGAATCAACCAGAGTCTGGCCGCAACTGACTTGTTAATCACCGAACAACCCGATGCAACCCCATACCAGATGTAAATCGCCAGCGCTCCAGCCAGCAGAATAAAAAAGGCCATTGCAGTCTCAGTCGTTGAAGCCCCTGAATCAATAGCCCTGACAACGTGTAGCAGATACTCTGTTTCTTTGTTGGCAACCTTTTCACTGGTCACGACATAATTTGCCGGAATGTCAGCAGCTTGCGCTCCGTTATCTGGAATTATTTCCTTTAGATCAGCAGGAAAATTACCCGAAAACTGAGTTTCCTTTCCAGCATTAGTGATGGCAAGAGAAGTTTCATCCTTGCCATAGCCAGCCAGAAGCACAGGATAAGAGCCTTTGAGCAAAGCAGCCGGGGCAGAAAACATTAAAACACCCGTAATTGAGCCATTCCGGTCGCGAAGATAATCGTAAAAATAGAAAGCCGTCTCCCCCTCAAGCTGAACTTCAACAGTTCTACTCAAGAATTCCCAGACGAACATTGTATTTGTTACTTTATCACCAAACAGCCTTCTTGTAAGGCTGTCAGCGTAATCATTGCCTCGATTCCGTTCCGGAATTTTTTCATTATTGCGGTTATAATCAATCAGAGCCAGAAAATTTTCCATTGAAGCAGCCGAGAATCCATACGAATAGACACTTTTAATATCATCTTTAAGAGATGTGCCTTTTACAGTGCGCTTAACAGCAAAGAGCGCCGCCTTATCCGGTCGGCCAGCGCCATTTTGATACGCATTCATTTCTTTCTCTACAAGGTTTCCGATTCCGGGTCTGTAATCTTCAGTAACAACAATATCCTCAATTTTTATCATCAGGTCACGACAGATGTTCTCGAACGCAACCGAAAAAGCCCCCTCACATTTCATCTGCTCTAAAAGACGTGTATTTTCTATGGCCACAGCTACTCTGGTATTCTTCAGCTGAGAATCCCTGAGCAATTCATTCCCCCAGAAAATACCGGCAAGAATGAGAATGACAAAAATAGTTCCAGCCAGAAAAACGCTGACACTTGACAGGCCACTGCCACTGCCGGCAGCAAATTTTCTTATGCCAGGTGCCACAAAATTTGCATCATCGTGAGCAACGCTTTCAGCTGAATACCCTTCATTTTCGCTTTCTTTAGCTTCAGGCAAACCGCCAATCTCAGACAGAATATAAGCCTGAGAATTCTCACGATCAATGATCTCCTCAAACTTAAGACCTTTTTGGCGCAGACTGTTAACGATGGTTTCATCAACAACCAGAGGGAAAGCAGGGTTTCTTACAGAACTCGATTCAAGCAGAGCAGCCCGCTTGACCGGATCCCCGATAATTGCGTAATCGAGTCGGGTCTCGACACTGCCAATACTACCGGCAAACATTTTTCCATAAGCCAGACCAATACCGATTCTGTAGGTGAACAGGTTATTCTTGCTACGCTGCCTGTTAATCTGCAGCAGTCTGACAATCATTCTGGAGGCAGCATTAAAAGCTCTTTCAGCTGCAGAATCGCCCGAATCATTTTCAGGAAAAACTGCTTCAACTGCATCGCCGATAAATTTATAAATTCGCCCGCCATGTTCGGAAATTATCCTGGTCATCTGGGCAAAATGCTCGTTCAGCAGGTCTGTTACCATATCAGGGTCATACTGTTCGCACATGCCGGTAAAATTACGAATATCCGAAACCAGGGCAACCCCTGCAAAAGATTCGGTATCAGAACCGGCACCGCCGTCACTGGCCTTACTGAGAGCCGCAATAGCATGGTCAGAAATCAAAGTGGCCAGCTTTTCACGCTCACGCAAGCCGTGAGTCATTTTGCTGAACTCCTCGCAGAGCAGGCCAAGCTCATCATTGCTGCTACCGGTGATTTCAATATTCAGCTGGCCAGCAGAAACTTTATCAAGAGCCGTTTTAAGACCGGTAATCGGGTCTAAAAACAATCTGGCGGAAAGATAACTGCACCAGATAACGGCAAACAATGCGAACATCAGAATTATCCCAAGAACAACGAGGCGATAAAATACTGATCTCTCAAGTTCAAAGTGTTGTGCGCCTGCAACAATAATCGTCTGGTTATATTTTTTTGACGGCATGGCGATAATTGAAAGGTTGTCATAGTTCGACCCGGCATAACTGCCTCTGAAATAAGCCAGCTCAGCCAGAGACACACTCTTGTCAAGAAAGTCTTCGCCAACATGACGGCCTGGCTCATAAATGTGAACGAGGCCTTGCGGAGTCACGCGATAGGCGGCAAAAATAAAACCAGGGTTATTCAAACCGAAATAGTCTACCGTATGCTTGAAGATTTTCTTGTCCAGAGCCTGGTCATCCCAGATAACCATAACCGCGTATCGGTCGCGGCCGTCAATCTTAATGAGTTCATGCATCTGGGTTGCGGTTGCTTCACCGACCTGGCGCGTAATTGCAAATGAACGACGCTTGTCAATCTCTTCGGTAAGGTCGTTTCCACTCATCGATTTATAAGCATCAGCCGAAGTTGTCTGCAAAACAGTTGAAGAGAACTTGCGCAGCCTGATATTCGGGTCAGCTTCGCGCATTTTTTTTCTTAGAACGCTTACTATCGGAAACTTAAATGTTTCAAAGGTCAGGTCGGCCTCAGCTGGTTGGTGACCTTCGTAAAACCTTGCACCCTCGCCAATTTCATCCATTATGGCAAAGCTTAGCAATGGTAAGGGTTGTGACCGATTTTTAAAAATATGCGCGATACGGTCACGTGCTTCTTTGCTTTTACTACCCTGTTCCTTGAGCAGATTGCGCAGTTTTTCGTCGGCGACGACTTCCGCAAATGCCGATTTATACTCGTCGAGTATCTGCGCCTTGCGCGAATCAAACTGCCGAATGCACAACTGCATTTGCGAAACTGTCTGAAAATGAATGGCACGACGATACTGCACCACGTAACCATAGGCCGATATAAGCAACATACTGACCGGCAGGGTTGCCGCCAGCAGATAAGTCAGAGTGAAACGCAGGCGAAGATTTATTGTCGGCCAAACCCCGAGAATCACCCCCCGCAACAACAGTAGCAGCAGGGCACCTCCGACAAAAGTGTTGACCATGAACAGCCATAGCGGCTGTTCACGTGCTTTTATAACCGGTAATAACAAAACAGCGAGGTGAGACTGGCCCTTGCCAAGATAAGAGAAAGCCAGATAATTACCAATTTCACTCGCCGGCGGGCTGCCTTCCTTAAGCCATTTTTTCAGGTCGTTTTCAGCCAGCGAAACCCGGTCTTTTACCCAACTTTTCAACAAAGCAGAACGATGCAGGGGCGACTGAAAAACTGAACCACCAAAACCACTGAACAACGGAATAAATGCCCCATAACCAAGTTTCTGATCTCTGAGATCCTGTAATGCCAGCAATTTGCCGGCAAAATTGGTGGATTCATCGATGCGCGTAAAAATGAAAAAGCCAAAAGTTCCTTTGCCCGGGATATCAAAATAATCCCACATGAACCAGTGCGGATAAAACTGGTAAAAAGCAAAAGTGGGTCGACCACGCTGAGTTCGTGCCATAACGTCAGAACCGGCATTGCCACCTAAAATACTTGAAATCATGCTTTCGTTCTGCCTGGCAACGGCACCCAAAATCTTTTCGCCACGGCTCACCCTGACCAACTGCTCAAAAGCTCTACTGAAAGCCCTTCTACTGGGTCTTGAATCGCTGCAAAAATAAATCAGTTCAGTATTTGCACCATTTTCAGGCATCTGAAAGGTAAAAAGATCATATTTTGGAAAAGGTGCCCGAAAAATTCTCTCAGACTTGCTTTTAAGAAATCCGGAAAGCTGCCCGGTTTTAAAATCAGGCTCCGCAAGAGCCTTGAAAGCCTCAGAAAAATTACCGGTCCGACGGGCGAATTGATAAGAAAAATCTGACCCTGCCGACAAAGCTTCGACTTCCTGCTGGGCCATTTCTTTTTGTTCCTGCTTTTTCCAGTGCAGGTCAATACTGCTGAGAAAGCTGAGGCCAAGATTTAAAGCTAAAATGGGCAGGAAGCATAGCAGCACAAGGAGATACATTCCCCTACCGCCACTGTTTTTCTGCGTTTCTTTACTCAAGCTGCATCTCCAGGCTCAGGCTTTTTTGCCGAATTCGCAACCAGAAAATAGGCATCGATAAACGATAGAACATAAAGATAAAAAGCTACATCCAGCCATGGGTTATTGCTTATATCAGCCTCAAGAGTGCTCAAACCACTTGTTTTACCAGTTCTAAGGGCAACATCCACCTTGCGCTGAATTTGTGGCAGAATCTCGTTAGTATAGATACCAATGCTGGCAGTGATAAGACAGAAGACAATCACTCCGCGCAACCGATGCCCAAGTTTCCAGGCACCCATTCCCGGGCAGAGCAGGTTAAAAAACATCACACGCCACAAACCGGGTTTTTGTTCTTCTTTCGCAGGCGAACCACGCCCGGCAACGGGCAGTTGGTTTTCTGCGACCAGTTTCGTTCTGCAAAATGGGCAGATCAAAGCTTCCGGCATTATCTTCTCCGCACAAAAGGGGCATTTAACCCGCTGAGAATCTTCAGCCCTGTCAGACATCCTTAATCAGGCCTCATCTTTCGTTTTCGAGATGAAATATGACAATACAATCAGAGTGATATATGCAAAAGCGCTAAAATATCCAGCATTTTTTTTAAATCAAAATCAACCTCTCGCAATTCAGTCCTTAAAGCATTTCCCTATCCCTTGCCCTTCCCCTAAATGTTGAACGGGCGGGCAATTTTGCCCGCCCACCCTATATATATGATTCCTTCCCTTGTCCAGGGCCTTGCTCGAATATCAGTTCAGGTCCAGATCTCCAAAGATCTTGTAAACATGACCATCTCTGGCAACTCTCAGATCTTTGCCCGGAAACTCTTTTGGCAGTTCGGCATCGAGAAGATCGATTACCTCGTTTTCAACTTTTTCAACGAGGTTCTCAGGAACACGTGCCAGAGTCGCCAGTTTTACTCTGAAAACATAACCAGGGCCGAACTGAGAACCTATGCCCGCCGAAAATGATACGCCGAGGTCAAAAAGACCATCAGCATCAGGGGTAACCCCCTTGCCGTGAGCAGGTCTGTTCGGTCGAAGCGGGTATAATTCTCCGTATCTTTCTTCAAGCACATGGTCTATACGATCAAAAATGTCCTGGAGCTTGTCTTCCCATTTTTCGAGTAACGGATTTTTCAAGGCGTTACCTCCAAAGGTTTTGGTTTGTTACAAATATTATGCTATATTCACTCATCTTAGCACACCTTAAGTTTTTACTCCATGAACTTGAATGATTTCATTTTCAGTCTCGGAATTGCCTTCGCTCTTGGCTGCGATGCTTTTGCGGTTGGCATGGCGGTTGGCACCCGAAACCCCTGCAGACGGGCATGCTTTCGCCTGTGGTTTCATTTTGGCCTGTTTCAGTTCATCATGCCGATTATTGGCTGGGTAACAGGCACAACAGTTTACGAATATATCAAAGACATCGATCATTGGATAGCCTTCGGCCTGATGTTCGTCATTGCTTCAAAAATGTTCAAAGAAAGCCTTGAGAGTCACAAAGAGAACGAAGAAGGAATCTGCTGTCAGGGCGACCCGACGCGGGGCTGGTCATTGATTGGCCTCTCGATCGCCACCAGCATCGATGCCCTTGGAGTAGGCTTTGGCATGGGTATTGCTAAAATGACCCTGCTGCAACCTGCCATTATAATAGGCATAACCGCATCGATAATGACCTACACCGGAATCTCTCTGGGTAGGAAGCTTTCGTCTGCTTTTGGCAAACGCATTGAAACGCTGGGGGCACTGATCCTCTACGTCATCGCTTTCAAGCTTCTCTATATCTAGAATATGGCGATATAGAGATAATGCGCGAAGACCCCGGCCACCAGACCACCCAGCGTATGTGAAAAAAGGGCTTTTGAGGTCAGTTCACGATATTTAAGGGCATCAAGCATCGCGGTATGCGTGCTTAAATAACCGCTCCAGCACATGCCCATCGCTGTAAACACCGCTATTTCATTACCACCGACGATACCATGTGCCAGAAAAGTGCTGATGAGCGAAAGAGCGGCGCCAACCGCACCCAGACTGGTAATCGGAAAAGCGATCAGCTCTGGGCTGTTGAAGCCAAAAAGCAGTCTGAAGAGCCAATCAAGCTTTCCGGCCAGCCAGGGCATGAATGGAACACCCTCATACGCAAGCCCCTGATAACCGATTCCAGCATCTGCCGGCCCGAAAGTGAAGAGCATGACCATAGAACTGATGATCAGAACCCCGGGGATAATTGCAAGCCCAAGATCAACCCCTTCCCGACCGCCATCGAGAATAGAGTTGAGAAAGCGCAGAAAAATCGGCCCCTTCGATTTAAACGAAATATCACCAACCACCGGCAGTTCACCCGATTCTTCTGGAGCCTCGTCAGCATCTTTTATGAGCGGTCTGACAAGCTTCTGCATCATACGTGTCGAGACAATGGCACCGGCAACAGCACCAGCAAGGCCCACCAGCGAGGCTGCCGCAAAGCCCTTGCCGATCATGAAGGTAATGACAATCAAGCCCATGCCGAAGGCAGTACCAAAATTGGTCAGCGATACCAGCTCGTATTTCTTGAAATAGCCGCTGAAGTTGCGGTCATGAGCAAGGCCAATGATTGCCGGATTATCAGAAAAAAATGTCATCAGGCCACCAAGGGCCGCAACACCGGGCAGGTTGAACAACGGGCGCATCAGGGGAGCAAGAAGCATTTCAAGAAGGCGTATTACCCCAAACTCGATCAGCAGTTTGCCCATTGCCCCAGCCAACACTGTGATACCCATAATATAAAAAACCGTGTTCATCAAAAGATCGTGAGCGGTCTTCATTATGGTGTTGAGCATGTTTGAAACGCCCATACGATAACCGACCAGACCAAAAATTGTGCCAAAAACAATCAGAAACACCAGCCCTTCAATTTTTCGCCAGGCGAGTTTGTGACGTGCTTTGACCAGCTTTCTTTGAAAACGGTTCATTTGTGATCGACCTTTCTTTGATTAAGTGTGTGATTTTGGGGGCAATATTCAGGGCCGGCCCGGCACGCCCGATTGATGCAGAAAATTCAAAAAGCGCATTTCGAATTCAACTGGTGACTGGTGATGGGCGCAAACGTGCCAGGCATCTTTGACTACCCAGGTCTGAGCCTGTGGCAGCCGGTTTTTTAGAGAATTGAAAGCGTGCAGATCAGCGCGGGCATCTTTTTCGTCATGAATGAGAAAAACAGCACGATTGCTTATTCCGCGGGTTTTCTGTTCTGGGGCATTGCTGGCATAATCTATACCCGTCATTTTTTTGGTTAACCAGAAAGCAACATCGATGAGAAAAGTGTCGGGAATCTTTAAATGGTGCCACGCATCTCTGGCAGCAATGCTGCGCAGCCTTTCAAAGCTGGATTCAAGAATAAAAGCCTTGATTTCGGGTAAGTTCTCAGCCCCGTTGATAAGAGTTGCGGCTCCCATAGATCTTCCATACGCAGCAATAGCGGTTCCGGCGTCAATCAGACCCTTGGCGCGGGCAGCATCGAGAACCGCACGCAGGTCTTTCCATTCGTGCAGACCTATCGTGCAATAAGTGCCACCGCTCTGGCCATGAGCGCGAAAATCTGCCAGCAACAAGCCATAACCCGCACGGCGCAAAAAACCAACCAGGTCATCCATGCGCTTGAGATTAACACCATGACCGTGACAAAGCACGACAGTACCTGCGCCCGGAACTCCCTGGTAGTGGATGGCATGAATATCGATACCATCTTCGGTTTTCGCGGCCAGTTCGGTGAAATCACTGTCACTGAGCCTGCCGGCACTTGCGAGAACCGGCCGGCAGATCATCTCGTTCACTGTATAAACAAGCAAAACGATGATTCCGGTGACGGCCAGACCGATGCCCAGAAAAATTTTCCGCCAGATTTTTCTCATGCTGCTTTCAGTTCTTAAAAAATTCGCACAGAGCTTTGCGCATTGCCGCGTTATCCTCAACACCACACAATTCGCGAATAGAGTGCATTGCCAGCATCGGTATACCTACATC